>CAZTEA010000021.1:0-10453 GCA_964612315.1 uncultured Oscillospiraceae bacterium
TCGTCTTTAAATAACATTCAAACTCTCCTTTATCCGTTTTTTCGGCGCTGTATTTTATATGCGATTTTAAGAGCGAGCTTTTTAGGCGCCAAACGGTTTAAAATATAGCCGAGTTTTATTGATGCGCCGGGAATTATAACGGTCTTTCCCGCAAGAGCCTTTTTAATGGCGAATTTCGCCACCTTGCGACTGTTTAAGCCCGGAAGTGCAAAAGATACATTGGCAACGGCGTTAAATTCCGTGTCAACGGGGCCGGGGCATAAAACGCTGATGCTCGTTTTACTTTTGCTGCGGCGAAGCTCCTCGTAAATTCCCAAGGTAAGGCTTACCACATACGATTTTGTGGCGTAGTAGGTTGCCATCAAAGGACCGCCGGGTATAAGCCCTGCCGATGAAGCAACATTTAAGATTTTGCCGCTTCCTCTTTTTTCAAAGTATTGGACAAACTTTTTTGTAAGAATATGAACCGCATCAACATTAAGATGAATCATATTAAGCTCGGTTTCGAGAGAAGTTTTTTCAAACTCGCCGAAAAGTCCGAAACCGGCATTGTTAATTGCAAAATCAAAGTCTTCGTTTTCTATTTTTTCGAAAAATTCCAGGCATCCGTTTGGAGTGGATAAATCCGCCGGAATAACCGTAACGCTTGAGGAAAGTTCTTGTGCCAGCGCACGGAGTCTGTCTTCACGGCGTGCGGTTATTATAAGGTCAAATCCCATTTTTGATAAAATCCGTGCCATATCCGATCCTATTCCGGAGGAAGCCCCGGTTATAATTGCTTTAATAAGAATCACCGTCCTCTATACAGCTATCATAGCATATTTTATTCGGTATGTCAAACAAATTTGCAAGAAAAGCGGAGGAGGAAGAAAAAAGAAATATGTAAAATTGTAACAGAAAATGTAACAAAATTTTGTGGATATTTCAAAAAAATTTATTTGAAATATCCAAAAAAATATGATATAATGATAAAAGGCTGAAGTGCCATAATATTATTTGATAAAAATTATAAACTTATATATTAGTCAAGGAGGCAATATAATGGCAAAGAAATTTAAGACCATGGATGGTAATAATGCCGCTGCGTATACTTCGTATGCGTTTACGGAAGTTGCTGCCATCTATCCGATTACTCCTTCGTCGACAATGGCAGAAGTTGTTGATGAAATGAGTGCAAAAGGCCAGAAAAATATTTTTGGCGAAACAGTAGATGTTGTTGAAATGCAGTCAGAAGCCGGTGCGGCGGGCGCTGTGCACGGTTCGCTTCAGGCAGGGGCTTTAACAACCACTTTCACAGCATCGCAGGGACTTCTCCTTATGATACCTAATATGTATAAAATTGCCGGTGAACTTTTACCGACGGTTTTCCATGTAAGTGCAAGAGCTTTGGCGGCTCATGCTCTTAATATTTTCGGCGACCATCAGGATGTTATGGCTTGTCGTCAGACAGGCTTTGCACTCCTCGCCAGCGGAAGCGTTCAAGAGGTTATGGATCTTGGCGGTCTTGCTCATTTGGCAACAATTAAGAGCCGTGTTCCTTTCCTCCATTTCTTTGACGGTTTCAGAACTTCTCACGAAATTCAAAAGGTTGAGGTTATGGAATACGATGATCTTGCAAAACTTGTTGATAAGCAGGCTTTAAAGGAATTTAAGGACAGAGCTTTAAATCCGGAACATCCTGTTTTAAGAGGTACAGCTCAAAACTCCGATATTTATTTCCAAGGAAGAGAAGCGGCAAATAAATTCTATGATGCGGTTCCCGATATTGTTAATGACTATATGGTGGAAATTTCTAAGATTACAGGCAGAGAATACAAGCCGTTTAACTATTACGGCGCACCTGATGCCGAAAAGGTTATCGTTGCCATGGGTTCGGTTTGCGAAGCTCTTGAAGAAACGGTTGATTATATTAACGGACGAGGCGGAAAAGTAGGTGTCGTTAAAGTTCATCTTTACAGACCTTTCTCCTCAAAATATTTCTTTGATGTTCTTCCGAAAACTGTTAAGAAAATTGCGGTTCTTGACAGAACAAAAGAGCCCGGTTCATTGGGAGAGCCGTTATATCTTGATGTTTGCGGCCTCTTTACGGGCAAAGAAAATGCTCCTTTAATCGTTGGTGGCCGTTACGGTCTCGGCTCAAAGGATACCACGCCTACACAGCTTTTGGCTGTATTTAACAATTTGGATACGGCAGAACCCAAAAACGGATTTACAATCGGTATTGTTGATGATGTCACAAATCTTTCTCTCGAACTTCCCGAAAAAATCAATGCGGCTCCCGAGGGCGCAACTCGCTGTAAGTTCTGGGGCTTCGGTTCGGACGGTACGGTAGGCGCAAACAAAGATGCGATTAAGATTATCGGTGATAATACAGATCTTTATGCTCAGGCATACTTCGATTACGATTCCAAAAAATCAGGTGGCGTAACCATGTCTCACTTGAGATTCGGTAAGAAGCCGATTAAGTCCACATATCTTCTTGATGAGGCTGACTATATTGCTTGTCATAAGCCGGCATATGTTCATCAGTATGATGTTTTGGAGGGATTGAAGAAGGGCGGAACATTCCTTCTTAACTGTGTTTGGAGTCCTGAAGAATTGGATGAAAAGCTTCCTGCAAAGGTTAAGAGATATCTTGCCGAAAACGACATTAACTTCTATATAATCAATGCGGTTGATGTTGCGGTTAAGGTTGGTTTGGGCCCCACCAGAATCAATATGGTAACGCAGAGTGCGTTCTTTAAATTGGCAAATGTAATTCCTTTTGATGAGGCTGTTGAGCTTATTAAGGCGGCTATCAAAAAGACTTACGGCAAAAAGGGCGATGAAATCGTTAAGATGAACTGTGATGCGGTTGACGGTGCAATCGAGGCGCTTGTTAAGGTTGAAGTTCCCACTTCTTGGAAGGATGCGGTTGATAACGATACCGGTAAAAAGGATGTTCCCGAATTTATCAGCAAAATTGTTGAACCCGTTAACGCTCAGGCAGGTAATAAGCTTCCCGTAAGCACATTCTTGGGTATGGAAGATGGTACCTTTGAAACCGGTACATCAAGATACGAAAAACGAGGAGTTGCGGTTTCTGTTCCCGAATGGGACAGCTCAAAATGTATTCAATGTAACCAGTGCTCGCTTGTTTGTCCTCATGCCGCTATTCGTCCGGTTCTCTTAAATGAAGAGGAAAACGCAAAGAATCCGGCAGGATTTGAAACGGTTGCGGCAAAGGGATTTGAAGGGATGAACTTCCGTATGCAGGTATCTCCCAACGATTGTCTCGGCTGCGGCGTTTGTGTTCAGGTTTGCCCCGATAAGGTGCAGGCGCTTGCTATGAAGCCCTATGACGAAGTGGTTGAAAAAGAGGCGGATAACTGGGATTATGCAATGACAGTTCCCACAAAGCAGGCTGATATCGACATTAAGAAGAATGTTAAAAATTCTCAGTTTGCAACACCTATGCTTGAATTCTCGGGCGCTTGTGCAGGCTGCGGAGAAACACCGTATATCAAGCTTATCACTCAGCTCTTCGGAGACAGAATGATGGTTGCAAACGCAACAGGTTGCACATCAATTTGGGGCGGTAGTGCTCCGTCGATGCCTTACTGCAAGAATGCGGAGGGTAAAGGTCCGGCTTGGGCAAACTCACTATTTGAAGATAATGCTGAGTTCGGTCTCGGTATGGTTACGGCTAACAAGAAAATAAGAAAAACTTTGGTGAGTCGGATGAACAGCGTTATGGATGCCGTTGATCCGAAGCTTGCCGAGGCTTTCAAAACTTGGATTGCAGGTAAAGACGATGCCGAAGCTTCCAAGGCTGCGGCAAAAGATATTGTTGCGCTTATCGGCAAAGAGGATATGTCGAATGCGGCAATTAAGGAAATTGCGGACAGAACCGATTTCTTGATTAAGCGTTCAATTTGGGCATTTGGTGGTGACGGTTGGGCTTACGATATCGGTTACGGCGGCTTGGATCATGTTATTGCTTCCGGCGAGGATATAAATATATTCGTTGTGGATACAGAGGTTTATTCAAATACGGGCGGTCAGGCTTCAAAGGCTACACCGACAGGTGCGGTTGCGAAATTTGCCGCTTCGGGTATGAAGGTTAAGAAAAAAGATTTGGGTATGATAGCAACTACATATGGCTATGTATATGTTGCGCAGATTGCTCTCGGCTCTAACCCCGTGCAGGCTCTTAATGCAATTAAAGAGGCTGAAGCATATCCGGGCCCGTCGCTTATTATTGCATATGCTCCTTGTATTAACCACGGTATCAAAGCGAAGGGCAATATGGCAAACTCCATTTCCGAAGAGAAAAAAGCTGTTGACACAGGTTACTGGCATCTTTGGAGATTTAACCCCGAGCTTAAGGAACAGGGCAAAAATCCGTTTATATTGGATTCCAAAGAACCGACAGGCAAGGTTACAGACTTTATGGAGGGTGAAAACCGGTACTTAATGCTTAAGAAAGCATATCCGGAAGTTGCGGTTCAGCTCTTTGATAAAGCTGAAAAAGACCTTCTCGATAGATATGAAGTATATAAGAGAATGGCAAAAGACTAAGTTTTAATTTTAAGTAGTAAAGAGACCGCTTGTGCGGTCTCTTTACTTAATATGGAATAGTTTATCTACAGTCTATGGCAGGCGAAGATTGATGTTTTGTCCGTTTTTTCGTTGCGGATAACTTGCGGATTTGAAAACTCTTTTGCTTAAAATATCAAAGGGAGGAGAATTAGTGATAACTAACAATTTAAGGCGGCATATTTTGTGATTTTTTCTATTGACAAAAAGGAAAATCAAGTATATAATTATTTAGTAGATATCATCTGGAGGTACATAGAATATGAAAAATGCGGCAAAAGCAATTATTATAATTTTAATAGAACTTGCGGTTATTGCAGGGGTTATTTTCGGTTGTGTTCAGACTTTCCCCGATAAGGGAACGGTTTCTCAAGAGGCGACCGAGCAGGTTGAATCGGAAGAAAATACGGATGAGGCGGATTTGGAAGCCGAAACTGTTGAAAAAGGTGAAGATGCCGAGACTGCGGCAGAGTAAGAAAATTTGAAATTTAAACGGGGGTCAGCTTAGGTTGACCCTGTTTTTATGTGGGATTGTGCACGAAATTGCGGCAATGGCGGGCAATTTTACGCAAAAGTTCATTTTGGTGAATGGCAGAGGCTTATGAAAGGAGAAAATTTATGAAACTTGGACTTGTTTTAGAAGGCGGAGCCAGCAGAACGGTGTTTTCTTGCGGCGTGATGGATGTTTTACTTAAGAATAATATTATTGCGGATTATGTTATCGGGACTTCGGCGGGAATTGCCTACGGTACATCGTATGCGTCCAAGCAAATTGGCAGAAACCGTGATGTGGCGGTAAATTATATGAATGACAAACGCTATATGGGGATACGGCATCTGGTTAATCGTCAGAATCGAAGTTTTTATAATTTGGATTTCGTTTTTTGCCAAATTCCCACAAATGAAGTGCTTTTTGACTTTGAAACCTTCGGAAACTTTGAAGGAGAGGTTATTGCCACGGTAACAAATTTGAAAACCGGCAAGGTTGAGTATATGCCTGTGCCGGCAGATGATAAGGCGTTTACCGTTTTGCAGGCAAGCTGTGCGCTTCCAATTATGTTTAAGCCGATTGAAATCGGAGGTCAAAAATATCTCGACGGCGGAATTTGCGACCCTATTCCGTACAAAAGAGCCATAGAGACAGGCTGTGATAAAATTATCGTTATTTTAACTCGAGAGGCGGGATATGAAAAAGGCAGAGACTCCGCCACAAATTTGGTAAAGCTGGTTTATCGCAAATATCCCGAGTTTTTGGAGTCGTTTTTAAGTCGCCCAAAGGTTTACAATGATTCGGTTAAGGCAATAGAAAAATTGCAAAATGAGGGAAAAGCCATTGTTATAAGACCTGAAAGGATTGACGGGGTGGGCAGGACGGAAAGTAACCCCGATGTGCTTCAAGGGCTTTATGACCAGGGACTTGCGGTTGGTGAAAAGCGAATTAAGGAAATACTTAGCTTTGTTGGGAGATAGAAGATATGGAAATTTACAAAAATTTGAAATTATACGACGAAATAGTGGATATTGCGGTTGAAAACGGAATTATTAAAAAAGTCGGAACAACGGACGAAAGCGGAATTGACTGCACGGGACTTTGCGTTTATCCGGGACTTTTTGACATACATCTCCACGGCTGTAACGGGTACGACACAATGGACGAGGGTGCTCTTTCGCATATAGCGGAAAATGAGGGAAAAAACGGCACAACTTCTTTTTTGCCCACAACGATGACGGTTGCTATGGAGGA
The DNA here is from genome assembly GCA_964612315.1 of uncultured Oscillospiraceae bacterium. Taxonomy (GTDB): domain Bacteria; phylum Bacillota; class Clostridia; order Monoglobales; family Monoglobaceae; genus SIG454. The sequence goes on from CAZTEA010000021.1 coordinate 6,323, forward strand.
CATCAAAAAGGTAACGGATGTTGATATTGACAATATAAGAGGGGCAAGAATTCCGGGATTTCATCTGGAGGGACCTTATATTTCACCGAAATATAAGGGTGCGCAAAATGAAATTTATATAAGAAAGCCGAACATTGACGAATTTAATTCCATAAAAAACATAAAGATGGTAACCGTTGCCCCTGAAATTGAGGGTGCGGCGGAGTTTATCGAAAAGTGCGAGGCTGTGGTATCTGTCGGGCATACGGACAGCGATTACGACACGGCAATCAAGGCCATAGAAAAAGGTGCGAAATGCCTGACACATACCTTTAATGCCATGCCTCCGTTGCACCATAGAAAGCCCGGGGTTATCGGAGCGGCTGTGGTTGAAAATATTTATGTTCAGGTAATTTGCGACGGAGTTCATCTTCATAAAGGGGCGGTGATGGCTCTTTACAAAATGTTCGGGCGGGACAGAATGATTTTAATAAGCGATTCCATGCGTGCGGCAGGGCTTCCTGACGGGCAATATGACCTTGGCGGTCAAAATGTAATCGTTAAGGACGGGGTTGCAAGACTGGCGGACGGCACTATTGCGGGCGGAACAAGCTTTTTGTGGCAATGCGTAAAAAAAGCGGTTGAGTTCGGTATCCCCAAGGAGGATGCGGTGATTATGGCGACAAGAACGCCGGCGACACTTATGAAGGTTAAATGCGGCGAGGTTAAAGAGGGGTATAGTGCGGACTTGATTTTTGCTGATGAGGATATGGATATAAAAACCGTTTTGATAAACGGAGAAAAAGTGAAATAATATTTGGTTATTGGGCGGTTTTGGCGAGAACTGTTGACTGAAACCGCTTTTTGGAAATAAATTTGTATATTTTTACTAATTCTGCACAAAAATATATGTTGAAATAGGAGAAAATAACGAATTTGCCTTGATAAAGCCTATGGAAAATGGTAAAATTGTTTCATGGGGGTAATGAGATGGGTAGCGTTAGACGAGATACAATTTCCAGTATTAACATTGTTTGCGTTTTGGCAATGCTTGTATTTCATTGTTTTTCCGGAGTGGAGACAATATTTCGGGAGGCATGGCAAGGAACGATTTATGAGATTTTAACGGTTATGTTTTCCTTTGTGTTTGATGCTTTTATATTTTTAAGCGGACTTAGACTGTTTTTTAATCGATATGATAAAATGAAATGGGATACTTTCTATGTTAATCGGCTTATTATTGTGATTTTGCCTTATTTGATATTTTCGGCAATCTACTATGCGATTTTTTATTTTACGGGCAATAATCTAAATACCGAAGACGGACTTTTTACTTTTCTTATTGAAGGAGAGTTTATGCCGCAGGCGTATTTTATTGTGGTGTTGGCACAGCTATACCTCTTGATGCCTGTTTTTAAAGGCCTTTTGAAAAAGGTTAATCATATTGTATTGATGATTTTTGCGGTTTTGCTGTCAATTATTTTTGGTGCGGCGGAAAATAAATACGGCCTTTTAATAAAGCTTTTTTTGCCGTATTTAGCGTTTTTTGTGTGCGGAGCGTTGGCGGCTGTGTATTATAAAGAGCTTAAGGACTTTGTAAGAAAAAGGAAATGGGCTGTTTTGGTTGCATTTTTTCTTATGCTGATTATATATGAAGTGTGTGCACTTAAAGAATTCGGATATGCGTTTGGCGCAGTTAGAATTTTATATTCACTCAGCGCTGTTTTACTCCTTTTTACGATAGGAACATTGGTTGCGGACGCCCGCTATATCGAAAGCTTTGTGTTACAGCAGATTGACAAGTCGTCTTATTTTATTTTCCTGATACACGGACTTGTTATTTACAGTACGGACATAATTATTTGCGACAGAATAGGCATGGAAAGCGGTGCGGGGGTTTATGCGATACGGGGCGTTTGTGCCATTTTGGCAACTGTTTTGATAAGTATTGCATGGCGCTATATAAGAAATGTGTTTCTGTTGAAACTGGACAGATGAAACTTTATTAAAAACAGCGTAGGATTTTGCGGTAAAATCCTACGCTGTTTTCGTGAAAATTACATTTCTTTGTAGTCTTTATAAAGGTAAAGCGAGCCGCAGATTACGGTTAATCCGTCAAGATTTTCAAGGGCGGAGCGAATGTTTTCAAAAGCTTTCGCATTAAAGCCCTTTTCTTTTGCAAACAATGCTAAATCCGTGGCGGATAATGCTCGTGGATTATTGGAAACCGTGACGGTTTTAAGGGTTTTGAAGCCATGCTCCTTTATCATAGCAAGCATTTTGTCGTATTCTTTATCTGCCATAACACCCATAACAAAAGTAATGTCGGCATGGGGGAAATAGCGGTTTAAAGATTGCAAAAGGGCGGCTGTGCCGTTTATATTATGGGCTCCGTCAAAAAGGATAAGCGGGTTTTGGCTTACGATTTCAAGTCGACCCATATGAGAGGCGCTTTGAATGCCTTGTTTTATAATATCTTCGGGAATACCCAGGGTGAGGGCGCATTCTATTGCAAGACAGGCATTTTCGATTTGAGCAATACCGCCGAGGCTGCTTTTAATATCGGAAATTCCTTTGTAAGAAAATTTTTCATAAATATTTTCAAATCCCAAACTTTGGGCACTTTGCGTAACGGTTAAATGACACCCCTTTTTTGCGCAAGTTTCTAAGAGAACTTCCATAGCTTCGTTTTCTTGGGCGAGGGTTATAACCTTTGAGCCTTCCTTTATTATGCCTGCTTTGGCTTTAGCAACAGATGAAAATGTGTTGCCGAGATATTCTGTGTGGTCAAGGGCTATGCGAGTGATTACGGCAATTTCCGGAGGAGGAATGATATTTGTTGCATCTCTTTCGCCGCCAAGTCCCGTTTCCAGCACGACAATGTCACATTTTTGCTCGGAAAAACGGCAAAATGCCGCCGCTGTCCATATTTCGAAAGGGGTCGGCATTTCGCCAAGCTTTTCTTGAACTTTTTCGGCGCAGACCTGCACTTTATCCATCAATTTTTTCATTTCCGCTTCGGAAATGTTTTCTCCGTCAATATTTATACGCTCGCAAACGCTGACCATATTCGGAGAGGTGTATTTGCCGGTTTTAAAACCCGCAAGGGTTAGTATGCTTTGCAAAAATGCGCATACGGAGCCTTTTCCGTTTGTGCCGGCAATGTGAATAAATTTAAGCTCTTTTTGAGGGTTTCCCAAAAAATCAAGAAGAGCGCTTATACTTTCAAGGCGCAGTCTGGCAACGGCTTGAAAGCTGTTGGCAAATTTTAAAAAGCTCATAAGGGTTCACTCCTGAATTTTATAAAAATTTTAAGATAGCTTCGGCCGAGAAGTAAAACAATAAGCAAAAAAACAGCTTTTATCAACCCGACTCCGAACTTAAATATAATTGCCGAGTAAAAAGTAGGGAAAATCCCTGCTTGCGCCAGTACGGCTGAAGTTAAAACGATATCAACAAAAAACTGAATTATAGTACATACAAAACAGCGGAAGATGTAGCTTTTTCCGTCTGTTTTTTGATTATAAAACAAAACTCCGAACACAAATCCGGATAAAAATTCAAATAAAGTAAGTAGCGGGAGGGGCGCTCCCGACGGAACAAGGAGTATGTTTAAAATGTCTCCCAAAGCTCCGCAAAAACCGCCTATCCAAGGACCGAACAAAAAGCTTGCCAGAAAAACGGAAATAAATTTTGTTGGGATTTTGATTTGCTCAACAGGTCTGAAAGTGAAGAAAACCGCCAAAATTACGGTTATCGCAATAAGCATTGAGATGAGACAAAAATCCTTTGTTTTAAGTCGTGGAAAAATAAAAATTTTTTTCATAAAAAAACCCTTTCTGCAGAAGCCACAAAAAGGGTATCAAATACGGATTTTGCAGCAACGGAATGCGAAAACCGCACCGCAAGCCTGTTTGCTTTTCGTAGGAAAGGCAACTTCCCGTCCTTTCCTCACTTAACGCGCGATTTTCTACTTTGCAACAGAGTCATATTACCATAAAGTGCGGTTTTTGTCAATAGGCGGCAGCCGAAAAAAGGGTTGTAATAAAAATATATTGATTTTAGAGGCGAAATGTAATATAATAAGTTTATAATTTTTTTACAGGAGTGAAATATTTGAAAATCAGAGAGCTATTTGAACAATATAACGAC
>CAZTEA010000022.1:0-10419 GCA_964612315.1 uncultured Oscillospiraceae bacterium
ATATAATTAAAGACTTGAATTATATGCATTCATAGTTTGTTCATATTTTATTTACAAATTGTTAATTTCTCCTATTTTTTAAGCCTATGTCCTATGTATTTTTTGTTTTTTTGTTTTTCGCCGCAAATATTACTTATTTAATCGCAATATATTGACTTTTTAATCAATTTTGGTATAATATTTATAGTTATCAACTGAGATTATATAATGTTAAGAGGTATCGAAATTATGCAAGATGTATTTGTTTCCTTTAATTTTGCAATCGGAATTATTTTTACCGTTTGCTATCTTTATCAATACGCTTTTATGATTATTCCGTTTATAATACGACCCCAAAAATTTGAGGCGAAAAAAATGTGCCGATACGCCGTTATGATTTCCGCACGAAACGAAGAAACGGTTATCGGAGAGCTTATCGGAACCATAAACAGACAAACATATCCTTCCGATTTGATAGATATTTTTGTTGTTGCCGATAACTGCACGGACAACACAGCTCAAATCTCCAGAGAAGCGGGCGCTACTGTTTTCGAAAGATTTAATACAAAACAGGTCGGAAAAGGCTACGCCCTTGACTTTTTGCTCGACAAAATCGGCTACGATAAGCCAGATTGCCCATATGACGGATTTTTCGTATTTGATGCGGATAACCTTCTTAACAAGCATTTCGTGGAAGAAATGAATAAGACATTCTCAAACGGACACCGTATTGTCACCAGTTACCGAAACTCCAAAAATTACGGTAGTAATTGGATTTCTGCCGGATATGCCCTTTGGTTTCTCAGAGATTCAAAATTCCTCAACTATCCTCGTATGCTCTGCCACACCAGCAGCTCCATAAGCGGAACAGGCTTTTTGGTTGCTCGTGATGTACTTATCAAAAACGGCGGTTGGAAATTTTTTATGCTATCGGAAGATGTTCAGTTTAGCGTTCACAATATTTTGGAAGGCGAAAGCATCGCTTTTTGCGAAACCGCTAAATTTTACGACGAACAACCTACCTCATTTAAGCAATCGTGGAAGCAGCGTATGCGTTGGGCAAAAGGCTTTTTACAGGTGTCGAAAAAGTACGATTTAAAACTTCTTATCGGAAGCTTCACCAAAAGTTTTGCGTGCTTCGATATGCTTGTCACCATCACTTCCGCATATCTTTTGGCATTGGTCAATATATCGGTAAATATAATTTTCATTATTATAGCCGCAATTTTCGGAACCGGCGAGGATGTTCTGCTGGCTCTTAAAGCTATCGCAAATATGTTCCTTTCTACATATACAATGTTTGCCGTTATCGGCACAATCACAACTTTTTCCGAATGGAAAGAAATTCGCTGCTCCGGCATAAAAAAGATACTTTATATTTTTACTTTTCCGTTTTTTATGCTTTCATACATCCCGATTGCAATTGCCGCAATTTGCAGAAAAGTTGAATGGGAACCGATCAAACACTCTGTTGCAACAACTGTCGAGGATATCGAAACGAATTAAATATATAAACAGCCGCAAAACAAAAAAGTTTTGCGGCTGTTTATATACAAAAACGGTCAGAGCATACATACTCTGACCGTTTTACACTTATCATATTTTGAAATCTTACAGCTTAGCCAAGTCTTTTTTCAAGATCGTCCATGCTGTCAACAATTTCTTTCGGAAGTCTGTCGCCAAACTGAGCGAAGAATTCTCTCTGCTGAGCAACTTCTTCTTTCCAAACTTCCTTATCGATTGAGAGGAGTTCGGTAAGAGCCGCATCATCTACATCAAGACCTTCAAGATCAAGGTCTTCCTTATTGGGAACAAAACCGATAGGAGTTTCAACTGCATCAACCTTGCCTTCGCATCTGTCGATAATCCAGTTAAGAACACGCATATTGTCACCAAATCCGGGCCACATAAAGTTGCCGTCATCATCAAGTCTGAACCAGTTTACATTGAAAATCTGAGGCGGGTTTGAAATTTTCTTACCCATATCATACCAATGCTGGAAGTAGTCAGCCATATTGTATCCAACGAACGGACGCATAGCCATGGGGTCACGCCTTACAACACCAACCGCACCTGCAGCTGCCGCTGTTGTTTCAGATGCCATTGTAGCACCAACGAATACACCATGATCCCAGTCACGAGCCTGATATACCAGCGGAGCAGTTTTTGCTCTTCTTCCGCCGAATACAATAGCGGAAATCGGAACACCGTTGGGGTTCTCGAACTCAGAAGAAATACACGGACAATTCTTTGCCGGAGCTGTAAATCTGGAGTTAGGATGAGCAAGCTTTTTGCCCTCAGCCATATATTCCTTACCGTTACACTTGTTACCGAGCCAATCGGTAGCATTTTCCGGCGGATTCTTATCAAGACCTTCCCACCAAACTGTCATATCATCATTGTTGATTGCAACATTTGTAAAGATTGTGCCCTGCTTTGTTGATTCCAAAGCATTAAAGTTCGTCTTTTCACTTGTTCCGGGAGCAACACCGAAGAATCCGGCTTCCGGATTAACAGCATAAAGTCTGCCATCTTCACCGACTCTGAGCCATGCAATATCATCGCCAACCGTCCAAACTTTATAGCCCTGAGCCTTAAGACCTTCCGGCGGAATAAGCATAGCCAAGTTCGTCTTACCGCAAGCTGACGGGAAAGCGGCACAAACATACTTAACTTCGCCCTTGGGGTTCTCCAAGCCCAAAATAAGCATATGTTCAGCCATCCAGCCCTCTTTCTTACCGAGGTAAGAAGCAATTCTTAACGCAAAACACTTTTTGCCCAAAAGAACATTTCCGCCGTAAGCGGAGTTAATTGACCAAATAGTATCGTCCTGCGGGAAGTGAACAATATATCTCTCATCGGGATTTACATCCTTCTTTGCGTGGAGACACTTAACGAAATCTCCGTCACCGAGAGCGTCCATAACAGATTTTCCTACTCTTGTCATAATATCCATATTGAGTACAACATAGATACTGTCTGTCAATTCAATACCGATTTTTGAGAAAGGAGAACCAACAGGACCCATTGAATAAGGAATAACATACATCGTTCTTCCTTTCATAGACCCCTCGTAAAGCTTTGAAAGCTTAGCATACATTTCAGCGGGATCCATCCAGTTGTTAATAGGGCCTGCTTCTTCCTTTGTGGGAGTGCAGATAAATGTTCTGTCTTCAACACGGGCAACATCGTTTTCCGCTGTTCTGTGATAGTAACATCCCGGAAGCTTCTCCTGGTTAAGCTTGATTATTTCTCCTGTTGCAACAGCTTCCTCTCGAAGAGCTTCAAGCTGTGCTTCGCTGCCATCAATCCATACAATCTTGTCAGGCTGGCAAAGCTTTGTCATTTCATCAAGCCACGCCAAAACCTTTTTGTTATTTGTCATAGCAAATTCCTCCTTAAAATAATAGTTTTTAATCCAATTGGAAATATTATACCATATTTTTCGTTTTTTTGCAATAGATTTTAAATGAAATGTTTCGTCAAAATTATCAAAAAATATTTCCAAAACTTCCGTATTTTATGAAACTTTTTCGATAAATATGTAAAAAAACAGTTGCTTTTTCAAAAGAATCGTGATATAATAATTTGTATCATCGTGTGATGGTTGCAGAAGGCGTAGCCGACCGCAGCCGGACGATTCTCCGGAGAATCTCAGTTATGAGTGCCGAAGGGGCAAGAGCGACAACGCTTAATCTCTCAGGCAAAAGGACGGGGCAAAAAATAAGGCAAACTTATTTGCATACCTTTGTTTAATAATTTTCCGGAGTTGCTGAATTTATTTCAGCAACTTTTAATTTTATTAAGGGAGGTTTCATCATGAGTGAAACAATTTTGGAATTTGTTCAAAAAGCAAATTCAATTTTATCCGACTACATTTTAATTATTTTGTTGGTCGGTGTCGGTTTATTTTTTACAATTAAAACAAGATTCGTTCAGATTCGTTGTTTTAAAGAGGGTTGGAAGAGAGTTTTTGGCGGCTTCAAGCTTTTCGGCGGCAAAAACAAAAGCGGCTTATCTTCTTTCCAAGCTTTGGCAACAGCAATTGCGGCTCAGGTCGGCACTGGTAACATTGTAGGTTCTTCCGGCGCTATTTTGCTGGGCGGTCCCGGTGCTATTTTCTGGATGTGGGTTATTGCCTTCTTGGGTATGGCAACCATATATGCCGAAGCTGTGCTTGCACAAGTAACAAGAGTTGTTGACGCTGATGGTCAGGTACACGGCGGTCCTGTTTATTACATAAAGAAAGCTTTTCCCAACGGTTTCGGCAAATTTTTATCGGTATTTTTCGCAATTGCCATTATTCTCGCTTTGGGATTTATGGGCTCTATGGTTCAGTCAAACTCGATTGCGGAATCCATTTGTAACGCCGCAGGTGCAGACTACACCCATTGGGGCTGGATAATCGGTATTATTGTTGCCGCAATTTCCGCATTTATTTTCATCGGCGGTATTCAAAGGCTTGCTTCCGTTACAGAAAAGCTCGTTCCCCTTATGGCAATTTTATTTCTCTTGGGCGGCTTGGTTATTCTTTGCATAAGAATTAGATTTATCCCCGAAACATTCGGAATGATTTTCAAATACGCATTCACGCCCGATGCTTTAATCGGCGGCGGTTTGGGATATGCCATTAAGACAGCACTTTCTCAGGGTGCAAAGAGAGGCCTTTTCTCCAACGAAGCAGGTATGGGTTCAACCCCTCATGCACACGCAATGGCAAATGTTAAAAAGCCCCATGACCAGGGTTGTGTTGCCATGGTAGGTGTTTTCATCGATACATTCGTTGTTTTAACAATGACCGCTTTGGTAGTAATTTCTTGCCTTTACGCAGGCAACGGACCGCTTGCAGGTCTTACGGGAAGCGAATATCAACTTGCAACAGTCGGTGCAGATGCCATTGTTGCAAAAACAAACGCTATGCAGCAAGCATTTAACTTGGCACTTCCGGGTTCTTTCGGCGGCTACTTCGTTGCACTTTGTCTTTTATTCTTTGCATACTCAACAATTATCGGCTGGAACTTTTTCGGCAAGCTTAATGTTCAGTATTTGTTTAAGAATAACAAAATTGCGGTTGTTATATACTCTGTGGTTGCAATCGGATTTATCTTCCTCGGCACTATGCTCTCAAACGACTTGGTTTGGGAACTTACCGACTTCTTCAACTATTTAATGGTTATCCCCAACGCCATTGCCCTTATTGCTCTTTATAAAATAGTTGTAAAGCATTCCAAAACAAATAAGCAAAAGGCTTTGAAATAGAATTAAATAGGCGGTCAGCAAAAGCTGATCGCCTATTTTTTATAAATTTATAAGACTTCCGTTTCTTGCGTCATAACTTAAAGAATCACCGTCGGAAAAATCTATTTTCCATACGGGAATTGCCAAAACGCTCACATAAACGCCCTCGCTTTTCCCCAAGTAGTACCCAAAGGTCATGTTCTTGATTTTTACCGTTTTATCCGTTTTCTTGTCTCGGGCGACCGTTACCGCAATGCTTTCTGCCGGAAGCATTTTTTCTTCATAACTGTTTATATTTTCTTCAGCCTTAATTATGTTTTTTCCGCAAAGCTTATAAATTCCGTCCTTGGAAAAATAAAAATCCAAATAGCTGTCAAAAAATCTGCTCCCGTCATATTCCAAATAAAATCGCACTTTGCCGTTATTTTCGACAATTTCAGTCTTCCCCGCTTTATAAAGATCTCCGAAAATTCCATGGTTATTCATAAAATTGCGGCAAGACGAAATTATCTTCTCCTCTGCTAAATCCATCTTCTCCGTAGACGAAAACTCAAAAGAAAACACTTCGTTTTTCTCCTCAAACTTTCCGCTCTCTCCTGTAATTCTCTTGATAAACTTATCATCACTTGCCAAAACCCGTGTGAGATAACAAGCGGAATACCGTTCGTCACCTTTCGGGAATTTATCCTCCTCCAATATAATATTGCTCTTTTCAAGAACTGCAATTACATTGGCTCGGGTTTCTCGGTTTACGGAACTGTCCGCCCATTTCATACGAATTAAATATGCGCCGAAGAAAATATTTATGATAATCAAAACCACTATAATAATCGTCTTGAATCTGCGCCAATCCATAAATATCCCTCCTTAATTAACCGCCCAACCGGTACGCATATTTTCATCGTTCTTCTTGTAACCGTAGTAGAGATAGCTGTCATAGATATACACATTTTCTCGGTTTTGCTTACTGCAATACTCGTCGATTGCCGCCATCATCTGGTCATTTGAAACTGTTTCGCCCGTCTTGACAAAATTTTTCAGCTCCATTTTAAAATATATCAATTTCCCCTTTGAAATAACCGCTTCTATAGCGTGAGAATCAGGGTCGTCAACATATTCCATAACAAGCCCGTTTATATAGTAATCAAAACACAGTCTAACCTCGCTTTGATAATCTTTCGAGTGAGACATACTTGTAAGCTTAATTTCATAATCTGCATTTTTAATGTCCGTTCCCGTTGTTTCGAACATTCCGAGAATAATCTTAAGAGTGCCCGATATGGCAACATACAAAGAATTTGCTTCCGTTTGCACCGTTCCGCCTGTTATATCGATCCCTGCCTCGCTATCATCGGCAGAAAACTCAATAATACCGTCCGAGCTCAGCTCTATACGCCTGTCTTTGCCAAGAAGAATACGAGAATCCTCAACATCGGCATAACTTCGAATAGTATCGGGGTCGCACCCGAAAATGTTGAGAACATTTCTCGACAACTCATTTTGTCCCACCTCACGCAATTTCTGCGAAAAGTTTTCCGGAACATTCGCCGAAAGGACGGAGGTCTTTATATTTACAAGAGGTATGGTGAGCATCGAGCTCATCATGGTTTGATTTCCCGAAAATCTGTCCAATCTCAGTTCATATGCAAAAACATAATTCTTATCCGTCACATATCGCATAGAGCTTATGACTCCGTTAAGGTCTTTTACCGGCATATCCGTCTTTATGCGGACAATTTTCTCCGACCTCGCTTCTTTAACATAAAGAATGGCGTTTGTTTGCTCCGGCAAGCCCGTTACAATCAAAATATCAGAAAAATTATCTATATCCGCCATTATCGGGCTTTCGTCTATGCCCAAAAACTGCATTTGAAACTCCGGATAAATATTTGCAGGAAAATGGAGCAAAACCGAATTAACCGACAACATATTCTGCCACACTTCCGTATTGGCAATTACCTCGTGCTCCACCACATTTTCATACATTCCCCGAACAATTTCCATAGACGGGGCGCACAGCTCAACATACGCCTCGGTAGACGAATATAAAATATCTCGGCACCCTTCTTTGTTGACAACTATGTATTCGGGACTGGTGTAGTCCCAAAAGGTATTGGCAATATTTTCATCATCTATATCGGAAGGATTTTTAAAAAGCCCCTCAATTGCCGAATTTTCAACTTTGTCATCTGTCATTTTTATATTTTGAGCGTTAAAAACCGCTCCGAAAAGCACGACCGTTGTGCAAATCAAAACCGTTATTGCAACCGTTTTGATAAAGTTCGCCCTTGTCGCCCTATCACGAAAAATTTCTTTCAGTTTTTCCATATTGCCCTCCTTTCCGGGTACTAAAAGGGACGACCTATCAGTCGCCCCAACACATCATGCCAATCAATATACGCCCCAGGAGCGTATAATATCCAATATATTGTAATTACGCTTATTTACATTTAATCTGACAATTTGAACTCTATCGCCTTTCTCTGCATAAAGCATAAAATAATTTATGCCCGAATTCAAATTAACCGTGCCCAAAAACAAAGTCGATTCACCTATAGTGGTGGAAACGCTTTTTCTTGAAGTTTCATAAACCCCGTCCGCATTGACGGTCGTAACCGTTTTATAAAGCTTATCATAGAAGCCGGTTTCCCAATTATAAGAATAAATAGTAACAACCGTTCCAACCTCGCCATACCCGGAAACCACATAAGATTTATCAAAGGTCTCATCAACTCCGCCCTGCGGACTTGTTATATTAACCAACCCCGTTGTGTTCCCAACAGCATCCGAATAAAGTGAATCCGGTGCCGCAAAAGCAGTTACGCCGAAAGACGCAGATATGGCAAAGAGCAGTAGAAAAGAAACAATAATTTTTTTCATAGCCACTCCTCCTGAAATCAAAATTCGCATCGATTAAAGCATTTTCAATAAAGCTTCCACCATGCTGTATACTCAGTATAGCACATATATGTTACACAAACATTACAGCCATCTTACATTTACATAAATTCTGAAAACCAAGAAAAAGTATAGCAAAATTACTCTAAAACAAGCTTTGTTTCGACAAACTTCAAGCCTGTTCCATGTATGTTTCCTTTTATATTTGGTTGGCAAAGTATATGCTTTCCACTCTTTCCCTGGGAAGAGCCGACAAAAAACTAAACTGCTTATTAAGAGCCCTGCCTATGTAGTCAAGACCCTCCTCCCGTTTTCCCTCCTGCATCAAAAGAATACCGTAGCCGTAGTACGCATCGGGGAAGTGAGGATTTTTCTCCAAAAGCCTCTCATATGTTTCCATCGCCTTTTCCGTTTCACCGCACAGAGCATATGCCTCCGCCAAGTTGTCCATAATCACCATATCGTCTGAATTGTACTCATATGCTTCAAGACAATAGCTCATTGCCTTTTCTTTATCACGCTTAATAATATATAAAAGTCCCAAACTCTGATAGGTTAAAGAAGTGATATACTCTTTTGTAACCTCTTCAAGCATTTCTATTGCCTCGTCCAAATTTCCCTCTTTCCAGACAACAAGCGCCTGCAAAGATTTAAGCTGCAGCTTTTGCACCTTTGTAAGCTTTTTATCCATCATAAGCTTATTAAAAATAATTCGGGCGTCCTTCAAATAACCGTTTTTAAGGAAGAAATATCCGCAGTTTATTTGAGCATTATAGGTCATCTTCCCCATTTTGTCAGCCTTTCTATAAAGACGAAAGGCCTTTGCCGTATTTCCCTTGCCTGCATAAATAGCAGCAAATCTCGCCATAATCGTTCCCCGTCTCAGCGTCATATAAATGCCTAGGGTAATCAATATACCAATTAAAACATACCACATTGTTAAGATCACTCCTAATAAAGATTTTTAACCGTTCTCGAATAAGGAATAACATCACGAATGTTTCCCATGCCGGTTATATACATAACCGCCCTTTCAAAGCCCAAGCCGAATCCGGCGTGCTTTGCCGACCCATATTTTCTGATATCAAGATAATTTTTATAATCTTCTTTCGAAAGACCCATTTCCTCCATTTTGCGCTCCAAAACATCAAGTCTTTCTTCTCTTTGACTTCCGCCGATAATCTCCCCGACTCCCGGAACCAAGCAATCCATTGCAGCAACGGTTTTTCCGTCAGGGTTTTGGCGCATATAAAACGCTTTTATTTCTTTCGGATAATCGGTTACAAAAACGGGCTTTTTAAATATTTCCTCGGTTAAATACCGCTCATGCTCGGTTTGAAGGTCAACACCCCAAGAGATGGGATAAGTAAACTCTTTTCCGCTTTCCTCCAAAAGCTTAACCGCCTCCGTATATGTTACACGGGCAAAATCATTTTCCAAAATATTATTCAGTCTGTCTAAAAGACCTTTATCCACAAAATTATTAAAAAATTCCATTTCGGGCTTGGCGTTTTCCAGAACATACGCAATAATATATTTAAGCATATCCTCTGCCAACGCCATATCATCATTAAGATCCGCAAAGGCAATCTCAGGCTCCACCATCCAAAATTCTGCGGCGTGCCGTGTTGTGTTGGAATTTTCCGCACGAAAAGTCGGGCCGAAGGTATATATGCTTCCAAACGCCATGGCATAGGTCTCTCCCTCAAGCTGTCCGCTTACCGTAAGAAAGGTCTCTCTTCCGAAAAAGTCCTTGGAAAAATCCGCTTCTTCGCTACCTTGTCCCAGGGTGGTAACCCGAAACATTTCTCCCGCACCTTCGCAGTCACTTCCGGTTATAATGGGAGTGTGCACATACACAAAGCCTCTCTCATTGAAAAACTTGTGAATGGCGTAAGCAATAAGCGAGCGAACCCGAAAAACTGCGGAAAAAGTATTTGTTCTGGCTCTTAAATGAGGAATTGTTCTTAAAAACTCCAAAGAGTGCCGTTTTTTCTGTAACGGATAATCGGAAGCGCTTGCCCCCTCGACCCTAACTTCGTCCGCATTGATTTCAAAGGGTTGTTTTGCATTCGGCGTCTGTATCAATGTGCCGCAAACACAAACGGAAGCTCCGACCCCCAGCTTTGCGATTTTTTCAAAATTTTCGATTTTCTCTTTTTCAAAAACAATTTGGATGTTTTTGAAATATGAACCGTCGTTAATTTCAATAAACCCGAAAACCGCCGATGCACGAATAGTACGCACCCAGCCGCAAACCGAAACCTTTGAATTTGTCAATTCGTTATATTGTTCAAATAGCTC
>CAZTEA010000023.1:0-10235 GCA_964612315.1 uncultured Oscillospiraceae bacterium
GACTACGAGTCTCTTCAATATTTCCAGCGAATGCTCCGTAAAATGGGTGTTATCGACAAGCTGGAGGAATTCGGAATTGCCGAGGGTGACACCGTAAACATTTATGATTTTGAATTTGATTATGTAAAATAAAATTCAATCGATATACGCTTTTAAAATCGTGCGAACGGAATTTTTACTCTTTTTCTTTTCCGTGCGGCACTTAAGCTTTAGACACATCACATATGCGCAGTTTTTATTTAACCGTTCGAAAAAGCGATTAAATAGTATTTACTTTTTGCAGTTTATTTGCTATAATGAAAAGCAGAAAGAATTTAGAAGGTGCTCTTATGTGGATACTGTTAGCTGTTTTATCTTCGATTTTTGCCGCTTTAACTTCAATTTTTGCAAAAATCGGCATTGATAATGTTAACTCAAATTTGGCAACCGCTCTGCGAACCGTTGTGGTTTTGTTTATGTCGTGGGGAATGGTTTTTATTACTCATTCACAAAGGGGCATAGCCTCCGTAAGCGTTAAAAGCTGGCTTTTTTTAATTCTTTCCGGCTTGGCAACCGGCGCTTCTTGGCTGTGCTATTACAAAGCAATCCAAATGGGCAATGTTTCAAAGGTTGTTTCAATCGACAAGCTCAGCATAGTGATAACTTTGGTTTTATCCGTAATTTTGCTTAAAGAGCAGTTTACCGTCAAAAGCCTGTTGGCTTCTTTGTTGATTGTTGGCGGAACATTGCTTATGGTTCTGTAATTTTTTGCTTTAATCTTGACATTTTAAGCTTCATATGTTATAATAACGCACAGTAGAAGAAAAGCAACCGCTTTTCAAAAATGCTTTTATTTGAACTGCGGGGAAGCAAGACGATTTGCGTCTTGCACTTATGTTATAATTTTAAAAATTGAAAATTATACTGCTACCGAGTAGTGAAATGCAAATGCATTCGTTTGTGCATCGTTAGGTCTTAGAAGATGCACAAGAACGAGTGCTTATTTTTTTGATTTGGAGGACATTATGAAAAAAATCACGAAATTGATTAACTATTTTACAACAGCCGAACTTATTTTATGGACTTCTTCCATTATTTGTATTATCACTTCAGCCATAATTTTCAGCGGCGGAAGCCTTGCGACTGTTGTAGCTTCCCTGATTGGGGTAACCGCATTGATTTTTAATGCAAAAGGAAATCCCCTCGGCCCGCTTCTGATTATAATATTCAGCATATTTTACGGGATTATCTCCCTTTCCTGTCGATATTACGGAGAAACAATCACCTATCTCGGTATGTCGGCACCCATGGCGGTTGTTTCTTTGATTTCCTGGCTGAAAAATCCTTATAAGGGCAATAAATCAGAGGTTGCCGTAAATTCGATAAAAGGCAGCGAGGTTGTATTTATGCTCTTACTTTCCCTTGCTGTTACTTTGGTTTTTTACTTTATTTTAAAGGCATTTAATACCGCAAATATAATTTTCAGCACCATATCCGTTACCACAAGTTTTGCCGCAGTTTATCTTACATTTCGAAGAAGTCCTTTATACGCTGTGGGTTACGCCTTAAACGACATTGTTTTAATTGTTTTGTGGTCTCTTGCCACAATCAAAGATTTCTCATATTTTTCGGTTATAATTTGCTTTATTATGTTTTTTGCAAACGATATTTACGGCTTTATCAACTGGCAAAGAATGCAAAAACGGCAAGCAAGTGACATATAGATAGGAGCTGTGAAACTTTAGTTTCACAGCTCCTATTTGCATTTTAGAACTTTTCTCTTTTTGTATAGTTAGTATGGAGAAGCTCGTGAGCCTTATGGCTTCCCGGTTCTCCGAAGAATTCCGAATAAAGCAATTTTATATCTGGATTTTCATGACTCTTTCTGAAGGTTGCTCTTTCATCCTCGCTGTAAAGAGCAGACGCTCTCAAAGCTTTAACATTGCAATCCATATATGTTTTCGAGGAAATAATAGGCTGTCCGCCGCCCGTTACACAACCGCCGGGGCACGCCATAATCTCAATAAAGTGATAGTTTACTTTGTTATCTCTGATATCGTTTAACAGCTTTCGCGCATTGCCGAGACCGCTTACAACAGCAATTTTCACCTCTTGTCCCGCAACATTAAGAGTTGCTTCCTTAATGCCTTCTGTGCCTCTAACCGCTTCATATTCCACCTTGTCGAAGGTTTTTCCCTCTAAGATTTCCGTAACGGTTCTGAGCGCCGCTTCCATTACTCCGCCGGTTGCTCCGAAAATAACGCCCGCTCCCGTTGCTTCTTCAAATGGATTGTCAAACTTTTCTTCCGGAAGCTTTTCGAAGCGAATACCTGCCTGTTTAATCATTCTTGCAAGTTCACGAGTTGAGATTACATAATCAACATCACGGTATTTATTTTCCATTTCAGGTCTGCCTGCCTCAAATTTTTTTGCAACACAAGGCATAACCGAAACCACAACTATTTTAGCCGGGTCGATATTCATTTTTTCCGCATAATAAGATTTAATTACCGCACCGAACATCTGATGAGGCGACTTACAGCTTGAAAGATTATCGATGAAATCGGGAAAATTATGTTCGCAGAACTTTATCCATCCTGGACTGCATGAGGTTATAAGGGGGAGCTTTCCGCCGTTTTTAAGTCGGTTTATAAACTCCGTTCCCTCCTCCATAATGGTGAGGTCCGCACCCGTATCCGTGTCAAACACCTTGTCAAAGCCCATTCTTCTGAGCGCCGCCGCCATCTGACCCGTAACCGCAGTTCCGATAGGATACCCAAATTCTTCGCCAAGTGCCGCACGAACAGCCGGAGCCGTTTGAACAACAACATATTTTTCATCGTTTGAAAGTGCTTCCCAAACCTTATCCGTATCGTCCTTTTCACGAAGTGCCCCAACAGGACAGGCAGCAATACATTGTCCGCAGTTTACACAAGGAACTTCGCCCAAAGATTTGTTAAAAGGTGATGCAATTGCTGTTTTAAAGCCTCTCTCCGTTGCATCAATAACCGCAACGGTTTGAATATTTTTACACACACTTACGCAACGACGGCAAAGAACACATTTATTGTTATCTCTGACAATTGACGGTGACAATTCGTCGATTTTATACTCACTCATTGCACCTTCAAAAGGAATATCGCTTATTCCCAAATCTTCACAAAGAGTCTGAAGTTCGCAATTTTGGTTACGAACACAGGTTAAACACTTTTTATCGTGATTTGAAAGCAAAAGCTCAAGAGTTGATTTTCTCGCCGCCCTTACCTTCGGAGAATTTGTTAAAGCCTCAAGTCCTTCGGAGACGGGATAAACGCAGGCAGCCTGCAAAGCTTTTCCGCCCTTGATTTCAACCACGCACATTCTGCACGAACCCGTTTCGCTGATATCCTTCAAATAACAAAGAGTAGGGATATCAATACCTGCCTCTCTTGCGGCTTGCAAGATTGTATAATTTGCCGGAACACTTATGCTTTGTCCGTTTATTTTAATATTTACATTTTCCATTGATACTCTTACCCTCCTTAGTGTTTTTCGATAGCACCGAATTTGCAGCTTTCCATACATACGCCGCACTTAATACACTTATCGGTGTCAATTACAAACGGCGACTTAATTTCGCCGGAAATTGCGCCAACGGGACACTTTCTTGAACAAAGGCTGCAACCCTTACACTTATCCGCAACGATTTCATACTTAACCAATTTCTTACAAACGCCCGCAGGACATTTTTTATCTTTAACATGAGCAACATATTCATCACGGAAATATTTCAATGTGCTTAAAACGGGGTTTGGTGCCGTTTGACCGAGTCCGCAAAGCGAGGAATTTTTAATGCTGTAGCAGAGCTCCTCCAATCTGTCCAAATCCTCCATCGTGCCTCTTCCGTCAGTTATCTTCTCCAAAAGCTCATAAAGTCGCTTTGTTCCGATTCGACAAGGCGTACATTTTCCGCATGATTCGTCAACCGTAAATTCAAGGAAGAATTTTGCAATATCAACCATACAGTTATCTTCATCCATAACGATAAGTCCGCCCGAACCCATCATTGAGCCGATTTGGATAAGCGAATCATAATCAATCGGAGTATCAATCAAATGTGCCGGGATACATCCGCCGGAAGGACCGCCGGTTTGCGCCGCCTTAAATTTTTTGCCGTTGGGTATACCGCCGCCGATTTCCTCAATAATTTCACGAAGGGTTGTTCCCATCGGAACCTCAACCAATCCTGTATTATTGATTTTTCCGCCGAGAGCAAATACCTTTGTTCCCTTGGATTTTTCCGTACCCATTGAAGTAAACCACTCTACGCCGTTTAAAATAATCTGCGGAATGTTGGCATATGTTTCAACATTATTAAGCAATGTAGGCTTTCCCCAAAGGCCCTTAACCGCCGGGAACGGAGGACGAGGACGAGGCTCGCCTCTGCGACCTTCAATTGAATTTAAAAGTGCCGTTTCTTCACCGCATACAAATGCGCCTGCGCCCAAACGGATATCAAGGTCAAAATCAAAGCCTGTTCCGAATATATCTTTCCCCAAAAGACCGTATTCTCTTGCCTGATTTATGGCAATTCTCAATCTGTCAACGGCAATCGGATATTCCGCTCTTATATATATATATCCCTGATTTGCTCCTACCGCATATCCGGCAATAGCCATAGCTTCAATAACACAATGAGGGTCTCCCTCAAGAACCGAACGATCCATAAATGCACCCGGGTCACCTTCATCGGCATTACAACAGACATACTTTTGGTCACCCTGTGCTTTGTAAGTGAAATCCCATTTCATACCTGTGGGGAAGCCGCCGCCTCCTCTTCCTCGAAGCCCTGAGTCTTTAACGGTTTGGATAACTTCCTCTCTTGACATTTCTGTAAGAGCCTTTGCCAAAGCCTGATAACCGTCAAGCGCAATATATTCATCAATATTTTCTGGATTTATAACGCCGCAGTTGCGAAGAGCAACTCTGTGCTGTTTTGCATAGAAAGTGGTCTCGTTAAGGGATTTGATGTTGTCTCCGTCAACGGTTTCGCTGTATAAAAGTCTTTTTACTATACGGCCTTTTAAAAGATGTTCTTCCACAATCTCTTTAACATCTTCAACATTCACCCTACTGTAGAACGCACCCTCGGGGTAAACCACAACAATCGGGCCGAGAGCACAAAGACCGAAGCATCCTGTTTGAACAATTTTAACTTCGTTTTCAATTCCGTTTTCCAAAAGAAGCTTTCCAAACTCATCCTGAAGTTTTTTCGAACCTGAAGATGTGCATCCTGTACCGCCGCAAATCAATACATGAGATCTGTATATATTCATTTACCTTTTCCTCCCTATTACTTTTCCGCGGAGCCAACCGTATACTCCACAACCGGTCTTTGGTTGATAAGATGCTCCGCAACAACTTTTTTCACTTTATCTTCCGTCATATTAACATAAGTAACCTTCTCTTGTCCCGGAACATAAACCTCAACGATGGGTTCCAAGCGGCACATACCGATACAGCCCGTCTGAGTAACTGTTACATCGGACAAATTTCTTATCTCGACCTCTTGAACGAAAGCGTTCAAAACCGGGCGAGCCCCTGCCGCAATACCGCAGGTTGCCATACCGACAACAACTCTGATACCGTTTTCACGCTCCTTGCGCAAGTTCACCTGATTTAAAGCTTTGTTACGAATTTCCTGTAATTCTGCCAAACTTTTCATAAGTTGACCTCCTTATTTTTTAATAAAACATCTATAAAAATAGAGTGATAATTTACATAATTTCCGCCAAACCCTCTTTTATATATCCGTCAATCCACAAAACAATCTCCGGCAACGAAAGGGGCACATCTCCCAAAATTTCTCGAAGCTTCGCCGTGTCCATTTCAAACACCGCTTCGCCCTTTTTGTGAGTATAAACAAAATCAATCTCGGGCGAACCCGATATCAATGTTGTCATCGTCCCTGCCATATCGCCAATCGGCGCACGGTCTATATTGTCAAGCTCCATGACCGCAACAACCCGTGTGCCGACTCCTATCTCCGAGAAGACTTCAAGTCCTCCTCCGCATCGGATTGCCGCAGCTTCAAACAGAGACAGCCCCATTCCCACCTTTCTTGTGGTTCTTGTGGTTTTAAAAGGGTCTTTTACAGTTTTTAAAAAATCCTTACTCATTCCGCAGCCGTTATCTTCGATTTCGATTTTCAGAAGATTTTCCGCCTTATTTTCATCAATACTTATTTTTATAAGGCTCGCCTTTGCTTTAACGGAATTTTTCGCTATATCCAGTATGTGAAGTGATAATTCTTCTATTTTAAATCACCTCTTTTAAAGATTTCCTCAATGCTTTGTATATTCAAAAATGCTTCTTTTATTGAAATGTCCCAAAGATAATGAGCGTCCGAATTTCTGAAAATGTCATACTCTTTAAGCTCTTTTCGGTTATTTAAATACGCCTTGATGTCATCAACCTTTTTGGAAACCTCAACATTTTTAATATCAAGATTATCCGGAATAAATCCAAGGTTTGTGAGAACGCTGTAGGAATGTCGGTCAACGTGAGCAGGAACAAAAAGCCCTCCCGCACTTTCCACCACATCGAATAATTTTTCAATAGTTAGTGTTGTGGGCGAAATAAGTAGCTTTTCCTCAATTCCAACCGATTCATCGTTTTCATTCATTATAATTTGTTCGCCGAAAATTTCGGGACGGTTTTTAACACTCGGCAAAGCATCGTACACAATTTCCGCCGCATATTTTGCCGATTTCAAATCGGGATAAAGCGTTAAAATATGCACTTCCTCCGCCGTTTCAACCTCCATACCCGGAATTACCCGAATATTGCTTGTTTCTCCGACTTTCATTGCCGCCTCAACATTTCTAATTGTGTTGTGGTCAGAAACCGCAATAACATCAAGTCCCTCCAATTTTGCCACATTAACAATATTATTCGGCGTCATATCCTTGTCTCCGCAAGGGGACAGGCAAGAGTGAATATGAAAATCATAGTAAAGCATTCTGAAATTCTCCGTTTATAAGACACGCCAAATCATATGCCTTCTTCTCGCTTTTTAAAATGATTATATTTTCTTCATCGGCTTTTTTTATAACCTCACAGTCCGGCACAATATTTTCGCAAAGCAATATGCAAGACACATCGGTAATTGAAGCAACCGCCACAATATTTATGTTGCTCATTATGGTTATCCAAACATCGTTTGCGTTCGCACGACTCATAACCCGACTTAAAAGGTCGCCTATATAACATCCGCCGATTTCACGATCACTATATTTTTCACTTGTTACCACACTTAAACCAAGCTTTGAAGCCAACTCAGATATTTTCATACTTATTCCTCTTTTTTATTAAAACCTCTGTAATTTTCGTTAAGCTCAAAAAGCTCTTTGGCAAGTTCACGAACCTTGTCACGCATCAAAAATACACAATCATTCTCTCCGGCAAAACCCCTGGCAATATCCTCCGCCAACGACTTGCAATTTGGAGAACCGCAAGAACCGCAGTCAAGCTTGGGAAGCTTTGCGTAGACCTCGTCCATAAGCTCCATTTTCCGCATAGCCTCGCCAAAATCCTTATCCAAAGGAGTAACGGGCGCAACCTCAATTTCCTTTTGCCATTTTAAAGCGCTTATATCCACATTTTTGGTATTTCTTATTTTCGGTTTTGTTTTGGATTGCTGAGCAATTCGTCTAGACGCCAAAAACGGATTTGTGACATTTAAAGGTCCTCCGCTGCAACCGCTTGTGCAAGCGGCAAGCTCTATAAAATCAATGCAGTTCATTTTTCCGTATTCGATTTCCTCAAGAACATTGATAACATTATGAATGCCGTCAACAGCCATATAATCCTCAACGCCCGACGCCAAGCATTCTCCGCCGCTGCTCGCCCAAAAAATGCCTTCATAGCCCGAAAGAGAAAGAGTCTCCTCTTTTATATTCTCTATTATCGGCCGTATTTTCATAAAAGCATCCTTTGCGGTTATCACGCCGTCCACATTGGATTTTTCCAATGTAATTGGTGCTTTCACAGCCGTAACCTTTGCAGGACAGGGCGAAATAAAGAAAACTCCAATCTCGTTCGGTGACAATCCCGTTTTTTCCATAGCTTCTTCTCGGGCAAGGATTGCCGCAACCTCCATAGGTGACAAAAGAGGCAAAACATTCCCCAGCAAGTTGGGAAACCGCTCTCTTATAAGTCTTAAAACCGCAGGGCAAGCCGAGCTTATAACCGGCTTTTTCAAAGTGCCGCACTTTAACAATTCCCTTGTGGCGGCGCTGACATATTCCGCTCCTCTTGCAACCTCAAAAACATGGTCAAATCCTACTTTTTTAAATGCCGCAAGAATTTTTCCTATGCTGTGCTGTGTAAGAAACTGCCCGTAAAAAGAAGGTGCGGGCATTGCAATCTTATATTTATAGCTTTCAAGCCGAGAAAAATCATCTGCCGCCGCAATTTTTGCATGGGATTGACATACCCTTATACATTCTCCGCAATCGATACAGCGCTCTTTGATTATCTTCGCTTTTCCACCTTGAACCCTTATGGCTTCCGTCGGACAATTTGTTATGCAATTTGTGCAGCCGTGACATCTGCTTTTATCCAGCGTTACCGAGTGAAAATACTCCATACATATCACCTCACAGATTTACAACAATCGTCAGCCTTGTTCCATTATTGGGTGAAGTTTCAACAATCATATTGTCCGTATACCGTTTTATGTTTGGAAGACCCATTCCTGCGCCGAAACCCAGCTCTCTTATACTGTCGCTTGCGGTGGAATATCCCTCCTGCATGGCAAGATCCAAATTGGCAATTCCCGGTCCGTCATCGGAAAAAACAACCGTAATTTTATCATTTTCAATTTCGGCAACGCATTCTCCGCCGCCGCCATGAATAATTGTATTGATTTCCGCCTCATACATGGCAATCGCCACCCGCCTTATAACTCCCGGCTCAATGCCAAGCTTTTTCAAAACGGTTTTAAAATTGCTGGACGCCTCACCTGCCGAAGAAAAATCCTCGCCGCTAAGCACATATCGCTTAATCATTTTTGTCTCCCAAGCCTTCCTTATAAAGCTTTCCGCAAGCGATATAAAGGGGATATTCGGTGGTCAAAACGGTTATTTCCTTTTCTTTCGCAAGTTCAACAACCTCATCAGGCGGATTTTTCCCTCTCACAAAACAGACAGCAACAATATCCATCATCTCCGCAGTTCTTATAACCTGGGAATTTATAAGACCCGTAAGCAACAGCGACTGATCCTTGACAAACGCCAAAACATCGCTCATCAAATCACAACCGCAGGCTGTGTGAATTTCCTTTTTCGAAAGAAATTCATCGCTTTCGCCGCTTAAAATTTCAGCCTTTAAAACACCTTTAATTTCGGATAAAAGCATATTTTTACCTCTTATTCTCAGTTTTTGTATTTCGCAATAATTCCCTCAACATCATCCGGAACAAGTCTTCCGTACACATCATCGTTTACGGTGAGTACGGGAGCAAGTCCGCAAGCACCGATACAACGGGTTGCATCAATTGAAAAAAGCCCGTCGGGAGTACACTCTCCCACATCAATTCCGAGAATTTCCTTGCATTTTTCCAAAATATCGCCGGAACCCTTAACATAGCAAGCGGTTCCCAGACAGACCCCTATCTGATACTTGCCCTTTGGGTTAATCGAAAACTGGGAATAGAAAGTAACTATACCGTAAATTTCCGCAAGCGGCACATCAAGCCCCTCCGAAATCATTTCCTGAACCTCAACGGGGAGATAACCGTATATATTCTGCGCCTCGTGGAGAACGGGGATAACCGCCCCTTCCTGACCCTTATGGCTCTCAATAACGGCTTTAAGTTTCTCCTCCTGCTCCTTGGTTCCATTAAAAGCAATAGCTTGCTTCATAAGTGCAAAACCTCCTGTTTTTATTTTTTGAAAGTTTGTTTTCCGCAAACTGACAAACGGATTTTTTCGTTTTTTGATGTTTTTTTGGTATAAATTGCCCAATTCATCACTACAATTATATCAAATTATTGTGGAAAAATCTATAAAATTATGTTTTTTTTCTTCGTGATTTTAAACAAACTTTAGTTATCTTTTTTGTTACATTTGATTGACGGAAATTTTTTTGCAAATTCCCGTATTTTTTGCGAAAATCCCCTTGACAAAATGACTTTTTTTGAATATAATATCTATCAGAGATGCGGGAGTGGCTCAGTGGTAGAGCGTCACCTTGCCAAGGTGAACGTCGCGAGT
>CAZTEA010000024.1:0-10073 GCA_964612315.1 uncultured Oscillospiraceae bacterium
CCCTTATTTTATTGGCAAAAAAGGGTTGATATTTGATTTTCATCGTGCTATACTATATTTGGTTAAATTTTTGAATAAATGTATTTTTACATTACGAAAGGAAGTTCATTTTTATGGAAAAAGAAAAAGTCATTCAGAAAATTACCGAGGTTGGCATTGTTGCCGTTGTTCGTGCCGAAAGCGCCGAGCAGGCAAAGAAAATTGCCGACGCTTGTATTGCGGGAGGTGTTCCGGCAATTGAGCTTACATTTACTGTTCCGAAAGCTGATAAGGTTATTGCCCAGCTTGCAGATACATATTCCGAAGACGAAATTATTCTCGGTGCCGGCACGGTTATGGATAGCGAGACCGCAAGAATTGCTATTTTGGCAGGCGCTCAGTATATCGTAAGCCCCTATTTCGACCTTGAAACAGCAAAGCTTTGTAACCGTTACCGTGTTCCTTATATGCCCGGCTGTATGACAATCAAAGAGGTTGTTACCGCAATGGAGGCAGGCGCCGATATTATCAAGATATTCCCCGGCGAAGTATTCGGTCCGAAAATCATAAAAGCAATCAACGGTCCTATTCCGCAGGCTAAGATGATGCCCACAGGCGGAGTAAGCGCCGACAATGTTCACGAATGGATAAAAGCAGGTGCCGTTGCCGTAGGTGCCGGCGGTGCTTTAACCGCAGGCGCAAAAACAGGCGACTATGCCGCAATTACCGAACAGGGCAAAAAATTTGTTGAAAACATTAAAGCTGCAAGAGCTTCTCTTGCGAAATAATAAAGGAGAGATTAAAATGGCTAAAAAAGTTGTTACATTCGGTGAGATTATGCTCAGACTTCAGACATATAATCACGAAAGATTTATTCAGGCAAGGGGATTGGAGGCTACCTACGGCGGCGGTGAAGCAAATGTTGCCGTAAGCTGTGCGAACTACGGTCTTGACACCTCCTTTGTTACAAAGCTTCCCGCAAACCCCATCGGCGACGCTTGCCTTGCCGAAATCCGCAAACACAATGTGGGAACGAGCGATATTGCAAGAGGCGGCGAAAGACTCGGTATATATTATTGCGAAAAGGGAGCATCACAGCGTCCTTCAAATGTTGTTTATGACAGAGCTCACTCCTCTATTTCCACCGCTTCCAAGGAAGATTTCGACTGGAACAAAATTTTTGACGGCGCAGACTGGTTCCACTTTACGGGAATTACCCCCGCATTGGGCGACAATGTTGCGGAAATTTGCCTCGAAGCCTGCAAGATTGCAAAGGATATGGGAATTACAATCAGCTGTGATTTAAACTTCCGTAAGAAGCTTTGGACTTCCGAAAAAGCCGGCAAGGTTATGGGCGAACTTATGAAATATGTTGATGTTTGTATCGCAAACGAAGAAGATGCCGAAAAAGTGTTCGGCATTCACGCATCGAATACAGATGTAACAGGCGGAAAAATCAACGACGAAGGCTACAAAGATGTTGCTCGTCAGTTGGTTGACAGATTCGGCTGTTCTCACATCGCAATCACTCTTCGTGAAAGCATTTCCGCATCGGAAAATGATTGGTCGGCTCTTTTATATGATGCAAAAGCAGACGAATTCTGCAAATCCAAGAAATATCATATGACAATCGTTGACCGTGTGGGCGGCGGCGACAGCTTCGGCGGCGGCCTTATCTATTCAATGCTTACCGATAAATCCAATCAGGACTGCATTGAATTTGCAGTTGCAGCATCTTGCCTCAAGCATACAATTGAGGGAGATATGAACCTCGTTACGGTTTCCGAAGTTGAAAACCTTATGAAGGGCGACGGAAGCGGCAGAGTTCAGAGATAAATACAACAAATCAAAAGTTCGGCAAATGATGTGCCTTTCAAAATTCGGAAGGTCACGGCAAATGCCGAACTTTTTTATTCATTCAAATAGGCTATATAAGCCAATTTCATTCCGCCGGTTAAAATCGGCAAAGTTTCCTTATATATTTGTTTAAGATCCGAAATTGGAAGAGGATTTTCCCCCTTGCCCACTTCAACCGTAAAACCCAATTTTCCAAACTTATCTATAAACCAATCCTTATATCCTCCGCAGGAAGCAATTTTTTCTGGTTTTGCCGCCAAGTATACCGTGCCGAAAGTAAGCGCCGTTGCCCATTTTTTTGCAAAGCTCGGCTCTTTGTTGTTAAAATCATAATATATTTCTCTCCCCTGGCTGTGAAAAGCCGCAACCAGACTAAAATTATTCTCCTCAGTCAATTTTTTAAGGCATCGTGTTTCAGGCTCGGAAAAGGGGTATTCTCCGCCGAAGCGAGTCGGTCCCGGCGCATTTATTCCAAGATTTCTCTCCTCCTCTTTTGCCCTTTCCCACAATGCATCGTAATTATGGTTTAAATCCACCCCGTTAAAATTCGCCTGCCATTTTTTAAAATTCGACGAATTATGATTTTTCTTGAAAAGTTCGGGAAAATCTCCGCTGTATTTTCTTGCACCGTTTACGGAAATATCCACTCCGTCGGGATTCACCATGGGCAATATGTAAAGTGTTGTGCTTTTATACAAAGCCGAAGAGCTTATTTGTCCGATATTTTTTCCGCTTACATAGCTTTCGCAATAATCCTCCGCAAATTTCATTAAAAGAGCGGAGGTTATCCATTCTGCTCCGTGATGAGCGCCGTTATAAAAAACCGAAGTTTTCCCCTCTCCGATTTTTAAAACATAAAGCTCTCGCCCCAAAACGCTTTTTCCTGCCGAATACACCGTACAGAAAGGATATCTTGCACCTATAACATTTAAAGATTTTTTCAAAGCTGTATAATCGTAAGCCTCTTTTGTTTTTACCGCAGAAAGCATAAAATCACCTCCCTTTATTATATGTTGCGCATTTATTTTTGTTTCGCCGAAAAAGTGCTTGACATATACTGCGGCTTTATGTATAATAACCGTGAAATTTAAATTTTTGAGGTGTTTTTTATGGTTGGTTTTCTGCTTGGAATTATCTACCTTTCATTTATAAGTCTGGGACTTCCCGACTCTTTGTTGGGTGCGGCTTGGCCGTCGATTTATCCTTCCCTTCACCTTCCCGTGGCATATGCCGGAATTATTTCCGCCGTTATTTCTTTGGGAACGATTATATCAAGCCTAAACTGCGAAAGACTCACCAAAAAGCTGGGCACGGGTCTTGTTACGGCAATCAGCGTTTTTATGACTGCGACGGCTCTTTTCGGCTTTTCCGTAAGCGGCAGCTTCCTTTCCCTTTGCCTTTGGGCAATTCCGTACGGTCTCGGTGCCGGAAGCGTTGATGCCGCACTTAACAACTATGTGGCAATTAACTTCAAAAGTCGACATATGAGCTGGCTTCATTGTATGTGGGGAGTCGGAACAATTGTAAGCCCCTATATTATGAGCTACGCCCTTACAAATAACCTCGGATGGCACACGGGCTACCGTTATGTTGCGGTTATTCAAATAGTTTTGTCCGTATTTTTGTTTTTAAGTCTACCCGTTTGGAAAACGAAAGCAAGTGCTTCCACGGTTTCGGAGCAAACAGGCAAGGCTCTGTCTCTTCGAGAAATTTTTGCCATAAGGGGCGCAAAGGAAATTATGACGACCTTCTTTTGCTACTGTGCTTTGGAATCCGTTGCCACGCTTTGGTCGGGAAGCTATCTCGTTTTAAACCATAACCTTTCCGAGGAAATCGCCGCAGGCTTTTCAAGCCTTTTCTTCATCGGCATAACCGTCGGCAGAGCATTAAGCGGATTTTTAACCATAAAATTCAACGATACCAAAATGATTCGTATGGGCATTTTCCTTATCTTTTGCGGAATAGGCTCAATCATCCTTATCCCCGACACAGCTTCAACCCTCGTCGGCTTAATCGTAATCGGGCTTGGATGTGCTCCCGTTTACCCTTGCATTATCCACTCCACTCCCCAAAATTTCGGCGAGGAAAAATCCCGTGCCTTAATCGGAGTGCAAATGGCAAGTGCTTATACGGGAACCTGTCTTATGCCTCCGCTGTTCGGCTTTTTATCGGGACACACGGGTGCGTTTATTTTCCCATATTTTCTGCTGGCAATCGGACTTTTAATGCTTGTTTGTCACGAAAAAATGCTGAAAAACCTCAAAACTTCATAAAAAAATAAAATTTTTTAAAATTTTTGCAACCTTTTCACCCTCTGAAAAGTATTATGGGTGAACACTATTTTTAAAGGAGAGAGAAAATGAAAAAAATACTTTCAATTATTTTAGCACTCAGCACGGTTGCGGCATTATCCGCCTGCAAAGGTGAGGATGCCGACAAAGCGGCTCAAAAGGAGACCGTAAAGGAAACCGTAACTCAAAAGGATAATAACGAGGATAAAAATGCCGACGAAAAGGAAGATATCACCGAATCGGAAACCAAAGAACCCGAAAGCGATACCAAGTCGGATAAAGATACAAAGGCAGACACAAACAAAACTCCCGCAGTAAAAACGGACAGCAAAAACGAAACCAAAGCGGACAGCAAAGCCGATGCAAAGCCGTCAGCAGCGCCTACCGCAAAGCCTACCGCAAAACCCACGGAAGCACCGACCGAAAATCCTGCTCCCACTCCAACCCCTCAACCCGAAAGCAAGACTTTGGGGAATACCCTTTTGGCAGATTTTAAGACAAAGGCAAATACCGGAATGAGTGCCGAGGATATTGCAAACGGACTTATCGAAAACCCCAAAATTTTATTTGCGGGCGCAACAAGAGAGGTTGAGCCGGGTTATCTTACAGGATTCGGAAACGCTGAAATAAAGGGCTTTAAAAAAGCCGTTGCTTTCCAGCCGATTATCGGTTCTATTCCCTTTGTAGGTTATGTTTTCGAGCTTAACGATGCCTCCGAGGCTTCATCTTTCATTTCAAATCTTAAGAAAAACGCAAACAAGAGATGGAATGTTTGTACCGAGGCTGACGAAATGGTTACGGGAAGTGTCGGAAACAAAGTATTCTTTGTAATGTGTCCCACTTCGCTGGAAGACTGATAATTAAATAAACGGGGACTGTAAAAACGCTGTTTTTTACAGTCCTTTAAAATTAAGGAGATATTATGCTTTTTTCAAGTATTCCATTTTTATATTACTTTTTGCCCGTTGTGCTTCTTTTGTATTTTATAGCGCCACGGTGCTTAAAAAACAGCGTGCTTCTTCTTTCAAGCTTGATTTTTTACGCTTGGGGCGAGCCTCGCTACATTTTCTTAATGCTTATAACCGAGGGCTTGGGATATTTTCTCGGTCTTTTTATCGAAAAATTTCAAGACCGCCCTCAAGCCAAAGTATTTCTTGCCCTTGCCGTTATTTTTGATTTGGGCGCATTGGCATATTTTAAATACGCAGACTTTTTCATTGAAAACTTTAACCGTGTAACAGGACTTTCCGTGGGTCTTTTGGGTATTGCTCTCCCCATCGGAATAAGCTTTTACACCTTTCAGATTTTAAGCTACAATATAGATGTCTATCGCAAAACCGTAAAAGCGCAAAGAAATCCGATTAACCTTGCCACCTATGTGGCACTTTTCCCTCAGCTTATTGCAGGGCCGATTGTCAGATACTCGGACATCGAAAAGGAGCTTACCGAAAGGACCCATTCCTTTTCCAAAACTTCCGAGGGAATACGCCGATTTATTCTGGGACTTTCCCAAAAAATCATTCTCGCAAACACCCTCGGCGAATTGGTTGAGGTTTTCAATAATTCCTCGGAAAAGTCCGTTGCTTTTTATTGGCTGTTTGCCATTGCCTATATGCTTCAGATTTATTTCGACTTTGCGGGATATTCCAATATGGCAATCGGTCTTGGGAAAATTTTGGGCTTTGAATTTATGGAGAACTTCAACTATCCCTTTATTTCGTCAAGCATAACGGAATTTTGGAGAAGATGGCACATTTCCCTTGGGTCATGGTTCAGAGATTATGTTTACATTCCCATGGGGGGGAACCGTGTTAACAAGCCGAAAATGCTTTTTAATATATTCACCGTTTGGTTTTTAACGGGATTTTGGCACGGCGCACAATGGAATTTTATTATCTGGGGACTTTATTTCGGAATTCTTTTGACCGTTGAAAAATTTTTCCTTGGGAAAAAACTCTCAAACCATAAAATTTTAAGCCATATATACACGCTCTTCTTTGTTGCCGTAAGCTTTGTGATTTTCAGCGCAAACGACTTACCCTCAGCAATTTCCCGTGTGGGCGGCTTATTCGGAGCAGGCGGCATATCCCTTATCGGCGACGAATTTCCTTATTATTTAAGGAGTTTTGGGGTAACCCTTGTAATTTCCGCCGTATGCGCAACGCCGGCACTTAAAAAACTTAAAGTCCTATTCGAACGGAAAAAGCCGCTGAAAATATGCTTCGACATTCTGGAAATTCCCGTTTTACTGGGACTACTCGTGATTATAAGCGCCTATTTGGCAGACGGTTCCTTTAATCCGTTTTTATACTTCAGATTTTAAGGAGGATTTATATGAAAAACATAAAAAATATAGTATCCACGGTTATTTTTGCGATTTTCCTCGCAGTATTTTCCGTTTTCTGCTATTTTAAACCCGATACCGTTTTCTCTCAAGGAGAGCGCAGACTTCTTGCAACACGACCTGCTCTTTCGGCAAAAACCCTCCTATCCGGGGAGTTTATGGAGGATTTCGAAAGCTTTGCGGCAGACCAGTTTCCTTTCCGTGACGATTTCAGAACCGTTAAAGCATTATTTTCCTCTACGGTTTTGCAAAAATCCGACAATAACGGACTTTATATGAAGGACGGTTACCTTGCCAAAATCGAATATCCAAAAAATGATGAAATGATTGACTACGCTTCGGAAAAATTCCGTTTTATATTCGACAGCTATTTAAAGGACACGAATTCAAGCATTTATCTTGCAATAGTCCCCGAAAAGAATGACCTCTTTGCGGAAAAATACGGATATCTTTCCTTGGACTACGACAATTTTGTTAAAGATGTTCAAAATAAGAACGATTATATGACATATATCAACATAAAGCCGTTGTTATCCGTTGATGACTATTACAAAACAGACTCCCATTGGCGTCAGGAGCGCATAGTCGATGTTGCCGAGCATTTGGCAACGAAAATGGGAACGGACGCCTCCTCGTCTTACGACACATATCTTGTCGATGTTCCGTTCTACGGAGTTTATCACGGTCAGTCCGCCTTAAAGACCCTGCCTGACCCGCTGAAATATTTGACAAACGACACCTTAAAAAGCTGTACCGTAAAATATGTAAACGATATGGGAATGTTCAAAAAAGGCGATATGTACGATATGGAAAAGGCTTTCGACAAAGACCCCTACGAAATGTTTTTGTCAGGTTCGTCCCCCATTGTCACAATTGAAAATCCCAATGCCAAAAGCGATAAAGAGCTTATAATGTTCCGTGATTCTTTCGGCGGAAGCCTTGCTCCGCTTCTTGCTCCCGGCTACAAAAAAATTACCGTGGTTGATATAAGATATGTTCAAAGTGCATATTTGGACGCATTTATCGATTTTAACGGTCAGGATGTGTTGTTTATTTACAGCACCACACTTTTAAACAACAGCACAGCGCTTCAGTAAGCAAAATATGCTTTCAAAACTAAAAACAGCAAAAACCAAAAGCCTATTAGCCGTTTAATGCTTTTTCAAGGTATTCCTTTATGGCTTTTGGCGTTGCCTTTCCCGTTAAGCCTCTTGTTGCCTGCCCCATAAAGAATCCGAAAACATTTTGCTTGCCGTTGTGATAATCCTCAACCAAATCGGCTCTTTCCTTCATAAGATTATCTATAAATTCAGAAATTGCACTGTCGTCAACTGTTACGATAAAGTTATTCGCCTTTGCTATTTCTTCGGGGTCGCCGCCCTCTTCAAACATAATACGAATAATGGTTTTCGCATCGTTTCGGTTTACCGTATTTTTGTCAGCCATTTCAACGACCTTGGCAAAATTCTTTGCCGAAATCGGAATTTCTTCCGCATCGGTCTCCTTAACTCGTCGCATAATTTCCGTTAAGAAAAGATTTGCAACGGTTTTATACTGAGGATAAATTGCAACGGTTTCGTCATAAAAATCGGAAATATATTTTTCAAGAGTGATAACTCTCGCATCCTCCTCCGTAAGCTTATACTCGTTTACATATTTTTCCGCTCTCTCATGAGGAAGAAGCGGAATACTCTCTCTGATTTTTTCTATATCCTCATCCGTAAAGGTAATTGCCAAAACATCAGGTTCCGGGAAATAACGATAGTCATTGGCGTTTTCCTTAGACCTTAAAGAACTTGTTGTTCCCATAGCATCATCAAAACGGCGTGTTTCCTGTTCAACGACCCCGCCGTTTTCCAAAATATAGGTTTGTCGAGCAATTTCATATTCTATTGCCTTAACAATGGAACGCATAGAGTTCATATTTTTAAGCTCCGCTCTGTCTCCCAATTTTTCCGAGCCCGCCGGCTTTAAGGAAACATTAACATCCGCACGTATTGAGCCCTCTTGCATTTTCGCATCGCAAACGCCCAAATATTTAAGATAAAGACCGATTTTGGAAACGAACTCCGCCGCTTCTTCCGCCGATTTAATATCCGGTTCAGTAACAATTTCGATAAGAGGCACGGAGCAGCGGTTATAATCCGCCCAGCTCTGACCGTGATAATCGTCATGCACCAATTTGCCCGCATCTTCTTCAAGATGTATTCTGTTAATTCTTACAACCGTCCCCGTCGAAAGCTCCACCTTGCCGTTTATGCACAAGGGAAGATCCAATTGCGATATCTGGTATGCCTTGGGAAGGTCGGGATAAAAATAATTTTTTCTGTCAAATCTGGAATATCTGTTTATTTCGCAGCCGAAAGCAAGACCCGCTCTAACTGCATATTCCACCGCTCTGCGGTTTATTATGGGAAGTGCACCGGGCTGACCTGTGCAAACAGGACAAATATGAGTATTGGGCGCACCGCCGAAAGAGGCGCTGCACGAACAAAATACCTTTGTATCCGTTGACAATTCCGCATGGATTTCAAGTCCTATTACTGTATCGAACTTCATAATGATTTTCATAGCCTTTCTGCCCACAAATTAAACGGCTTGTCCGACCGTGAGCCATTATCGGACATAAAATTAAATACTTGCGTATCTTCTTTCAAACTGTTTTTCGAAGAAGTCCGCAACCCCGATTGCCTTGGCATCGTCAAAATGTTTTGCGGAAATCGAGAAGCCTATGGGCATACCGTTTTTGTCGTATCCGCAAGGCACGGAAATTGAGGGAATTCCCACAATATTTGCCGTTACCGTGCAAATGTCTGCCATATACATTTTAACCGGGTCGTCAATATTTTCACCGCAGCCGTATGCAACCGTAGGCGCTGTAGGCGTAAGCATAACATCACATTTTTCAAAAATTTCTGCCTGTTCACGGCGGAACTGCTGGCGAACAGCCATTGCCTTTTTGTAATAAGCATCATAATATCCGCTGGACAAAGCATAAGTTCCCAGCAAAATTCGTCTTTTAACCTCGTCGCCGAAGCCTTCGCTTCTGGACTTTTTAATAAGCTCGTCATAGCTTGCACAACTTTGAGTTCTGTAGCCGTACTTAACACCGTCGTAACGAGAAAGGTTGGAGCTTGCCTCAGCACACGCCAAAAGATAATATGCCGAAACCGCAAATTTAAGGGTGGGCATTGAAACTTCGATAAGTTCTGCCCCGTTTGCCTTATAAAATTCAGCCGCCGCCATAACCGATTGGCGAACCTCCTCGTCTATACCGTCGCCGAAAAATTCTTTCGGAATACCAATTTTAATTTCCTTTATATCTTTTCCCAAGCAACCGTTAAAATCCATTTTAACATCTCTTGAGGTGTGGTCATTTTTATCTCTGCCCGAAATTGCATTTAAAATAATTCCGCAGTCCTCTGCGCTGTTTGCAAAAGGACCGATTTGGTCAAGAGAGCTTCCGAACGCCACAAGACCGAAACGGGAAACACTTCCGTAGGTCGGCTTCATACCCGTAATTCCGCAAAAAGATGCAGGCTGACGGATTGAACCGCCCGTATCGGACCCCAATGCGCAAAGAGCCATATTTCCCGAAACCG
>CAZTEA010000025.1:0-10060 GCA_964612315.1 uncultured Oscillospiraceae bacterium
CGTATATATTTGAGCTTGTATTATCATATGAAAGATAAAAATACGGCAATGAAGAATAACTGTTTTTCACCAGCCAGCCGCCGTTTTGGCTTGCTCCGCCCGGCAAAAATTTATCCGCCGAAATATTGTCGTCCCAACCGATAATCGTGCAGGCATGAGGATAAGATTTTGAGCCTGTTTCGTTTAACGGGTTATAATAATAGGTTTCTCTTGCATTGTTATAGGAAAAAGTAACCGCACCGTATTTTAAAATTGCCTCTTTAACTTTAAGACGGGCTTCTTCACTCTCGCTAAGCTTCTCTCCGTCGATTGCCGCCGACTCAACCATAATATATTGCGCATTTTC
This sequence comes from uncultured Oscillospiraceae bacterium, assembly GCA_964612315.1. GTDB lineage: Bacteria > Bacillota > Clostridia > Monoglobales > Monoglobaceae > SIG454. The sequence continues at coordinate 347 of CAZTEA010000025.1, forward strand.
CCAACCGTTGCAATTATCCGCCAATCCCTTTCCGACAGGACCACACCATTGGGATAAAAGCGCCGGCACATACGAAGAATTTCCCTCCGTATAGCGATAATCTTTTCCTGAAGAATAACCGCTTGTGTTATTTAAAGGGTCTGCGCCTCTTGTATTACAGGCATACCCAATCTGTGTCGGAGACAAAAATGTCTTAAGCAAGCTTTCCTCCTCTGCAAGGTTTGACTTTAAAAGAGATGCCTCTGCCGCACTTACCGAAGCATACGCCCAGCAAAGAGTGGTATCTCCCTGATCGGATACGGGAGTAACGATTTTCTCTTCTCGTGCATCATAAGCTGCAGCAATTGCAAAGCATTGCACCTGACAAATTATATTTAATGCCGTAAAAATCGACAATACCGCCGAAATATATTTCAATTTTTTCATATTCTCTCCACATCGACTACGCTTAAATTTTCCCCGAAAACCTCAAAATGAATATCAAAATCAGAAAATCGCATACTGTATTTTCGACATTCCTTATGATATGACGGTCTCGGGTCGTCCTCAAGGCACTCCACCACAGCCTTTTGCTTATCTTTCGGTATCATTTCCAGCAAATTTTGCGGGAAATCCACAGAAAGCTTGTGATTTTTCATTGCTTCGCCGTAGCCGCCTTTCGCCATCGGATGAGAATCCGCATACGGAAGATAGGGTTTTATGTCGTATATCGGAGTGTCATTCATTAAATCCACGCCCGAAACAATAAGGTCGAAATTTTCTTCAATTCTTTCCAATTGCACAACGGAAAGCCCCAAAGAATTCGGACGATAAGGGGAACGGCTGGCAAAAACGCCGACTCTTTTGTTTCCCCCAAGCCGAGGCGGTCTTACAGTTAGCGGATTTCCTTTTCTTTTTGCTTTCGAAAAGCCGAAAATCAGCCAAATATGAGAAAATTCCTCGATTCCCCGAAGCGCTTCGGCACTTTTATATTCATCGCAAAGCACCACTCTGCCCCTTAAAGACGGTACTCGTCCGCTTTGCCGAGGTATTCCGAATTTATCGCTAAAATCCGTTTTAATAAAGCCTATAGGTTTTATTTCCATAAGTCACTCCTGTTTTCAAAACCGACTATTTCCAATAATCAACTTTGTGCGGAAGATTTATATTTTTTGCGTGAAACACCGGGTCTTTTCCGGCTTTTATTTGCCTGTCATAATCTTTTAATGCCCTAAATACATAAGGACTTAAAATAAGCAAAACCGGAACATTTATAATTGCCATAGACCCCATTGCCACATCCGCTATTCCCCACAGCAAGTCGGCACTAAGCCCCGCTCCCGCAAGAACAATCAGCGATGCCGCAATATGAATAACCCTTTGCGCGCTCTTTCCCGGGACTTTTTTCAAAATGTAGTTTATACACATATCCACATAATAAAGATTTCCCAAAAGAGTTGTAAAAGCAAACAAAATCATTGCAATTGTTATAAACACGGGACCAACCTCGCCCAAAACCGCCTTTAAAGACATTTGAACATACGGCGCTCCGCCTATTTGCTCCGTCGGCTCAACACCAGAGCACATACACAAAAACGCCGTTGCGCTGCATACCAAAAGGGTATCGATAAACACGGATAAAACCTGAACCAAGCCCTGCTTAACGGGATGACTTACCTCTGCCGAAGCCGAAGCATTCGGTGCCGAACCAACCCCGGCTTCGTTACTGAACAAGCCTCGCTTTATTCCGTACATAACGCACGAACCGCCAAATCCGCCAAAAATTGCCTTAACATCGAATGCCTGTGAAAAAATTTGCGAAAAGATTTGCCAAATAGCGGATATATTCATAACCACGACCGCCAACGCCACCAAAATATAAATAACGCCCATAATCGGCACCAAAAAGCTTGTAACCTTTATAATACTTTTGCCGCCGCCCAGAGTACAAAGTGCAACAAATGCCGCCAAAATAATTCCGATTATCCAAGGTGATGTTGTTTTGTTGTAAAAGGAATATCCCGAAAATGTAGACTGCAGATTATATGACGCAAGCATATTAAAGCCCACTCCGTAAGTTATAATCAAAAGTATTGCAAACAGCACCGCAAGCCCCCTGCTTTTAAGCGCCGCTTCTATGTAATAAGCAGGTCCACCATAGCTTCCATCGTCACCTCGTTTTTTGTAAATTTGCGCAAGAGTGCTTTCCGCAAAAGCCGATGCGCTTCCGACAATCGCAATTATCCACATCCAAAAAACAGAGCCAAAGCCGCCCACACAAATTGCCGTGGAAACTCCGATTATGTTTCCCGTTCCCACTCGGGATGCTGTTGAAACTATCAACGCCTGAAACGACGATACCCCGCCCTTTTCCGACGGTTTTTCCATCAGCGCTTTAAATTGCTGTTTTATATGACGAAACTGCACGAATTTCGTTGAAAAAGTAAAATAAAGACCTCCCGCTATAAGCAAAATTATAAGAATGTAGCTGTATAACGCATCATTTACGCACCCCACCGCTTTATTAACCGAATTTAATATATTGTTAAGCATTTTTATCTCCTTTTTTAATGTATTCGGCTATATTGTAACATACTTTGCATAAAATGTAAATATTTTATTCAGCCATATCTTCCATAATATCAATTTTTTCTTTCTTTGCCCTATTTAAGAAGGCGCAGGCAAAAACCTTTGTTAAAACCTCCGCAACGGGAAAAGTCCATCAAACAATATCGATAACATTTTTAGACCTTGAAAGCACAAACGCTGTCGGAAACACAAATATAATCAAGCGTAAAAGTGCCAAAATCAGCGGTCTTCCGCCATAACCAAACGCTTGCAGCACACCTTGCACTCCAACGGAAAATCCCATAAATAAAAATCCTATACTTCCTATTCTCACAGTTTTTGCGCAAACATCAACAAGTGCCGCCGATGACCCATTTGACAATGAAAACAGCATCGAAAGCGGTTCTGCAACAATTTCAAACAAAGCCGCAATAACAAGCATTGTAATAAGTGTATCCAAAATACTGTATTTAACACAATCCAAGCTGCGTTTTTTATTTTGCATACCATAGTTAAAGGACAGAATGGTAATAATCGTATTTGAAAGTCCAAACGCCGAAAACAGCGCAATTTGCTGAATTTTGTAATAAATCCCAAAATACCCCACCAAAATCGTAGAATTAACATTGGCTGTATTCAAGATACCGTTCATTCCCGCCATCATTACAGAAAGCAACGCCTGCATAAGCGCCGACGACGCCCCGATTTTATATATTCCCGAAATAATTTGCCCATTAGGTTTAATATATTTCACATTGCCGCCGATTTCTTTATTTAAAAAATAATGAAACGCCATTGCGACAAAAAGCGACACCAACTGCCCCAAAACCGTTTCCCAAGCCGCTCCGCAAACTCCTCCGTTTAACGGAAAAATAAACACATAGTCAAATATTATGTTTGTTACGGCGCCTGATATTTGCGAAATTGTTGAATATACCGTTTTCCCCGTAGCTTGCAGAAAACGTTCGTAAATTGTGTAGCCTATCGACCCCAAAGAGAAACAGGTGCAAATTTTCAAATATGACGCTCCCATTCCCAAAACCTCAGGATTGTCCGCAAACATGCCTATAAACCACTCCGAAAGAAATAACCCGAAAAGCAAAAATACTCCGTAAATCACAAACGCCAAAAATATGCCGTTCCCCGCAACACGATTTACCTTTTCCCGATTTTTCTCTCCCAAACTTTTGGATAAAAGAGCATTAAGCCCCACGCCCGTTCCGACTCCGGCGGCAATTATCATTATCTGCACAGGGAAAGCAATGGTCAGCGCTTCGTTTGCAAGAGCACCGTTTCCTTGCAGATTTGCCACAAATATGTTGTCAACAACATTGTAAAGGGCTTGTATAACCATTGATATAATCATTGGCAATCCCATTTTCCAAAAAAGTTTTTTCAGAGGCTCAACCGCCATTTTGTTTTGTCTGAAATTTTCCATTTATTTACCTCCGATAAAACGCAGAAAAGGTGTAAGCCCCAGTTAGACTTACACCTTTTCGGTTATGCACTTCTGTAAGTTTATCATTTTTTGATTTTTGTCAAGCTTAAATTTTGTTAATTGAAACCGTTTTCATAACGCACTTAACAAATTTGTATCCCTTTTGATTTACAATATCCGAAAGCTCTTCTTTTGATATTTTCTTCTTGCTCCATACACGAACGCACTTCTTTTTCCAATTCACTTCCGCCATAAAATCGGGAAGCTCGTTAAAAACATTTTCAATACGAATTTTGCAATTTTCGCAAGACATTCCGTCCATATACACTAATGCTTCGTATTTATAATTTGATTTTTTGCGGTCACGAGGTTTAATCCTGACGCTTTCACCGCCGCAGCAACCCTTTTTCAGACGCTTTTTTCCGCCGTTTAATGCAATCAGCAAAATCACAATCAAAATCACAGCTATAATTAAATTTTCCATAAAAATCTTCCTTTCAACAGTTTGGTTAGTCTAAGCTAACTCAATTGCATCATACACTTTCTAAACGAATTTGTCAAACATATTTCCTCATATTTTGTAAAAACGAAAAGCACTTTCTAAGAAATGCTTTTTATTGGAGCTCGTCTGTAATATGGAAGCAAGTATTTATTATTTGCAAAAAATAATTTCGATTTAATTTCTGTGAATTTCAATCATTCATTAAAAATCCTACCGTAGTTAATGAATAGTGAAAAATGAATAATGCAAAAGAAAAAAATCCCGTCATACGACAGGATTTTTCTTTTGGAGCTACCTAGCAGAGTCGAACTGCCGACCTCTTCCTTACCAAGGAAGCGCTCTACCTACTGAGCTAAGGCAGCATCTGTTTATCAGACTTATAAATTATAGCAAAAATACTGCTCTTTGTCAATAGTTTTCAATAAAAATACCGCAAGAAATTTTCCTGCGGTATTTTTATTACTATTCTGCTATTCTCTTAAGATTTATTCTGTTCTGCTTATCGATTTCGATAACCTGAACCTTCATAGGATCGCCAACCTTGCATACATCTTCAACCTTTTCAACTCTCTTGCTGTCAAGCTTGGAAATATGAACAAGACCGTCTTTGCCGGGAAGGATTTCAACAAATGCACCGAAATCCATAATTCTTACAACCGTTCCGTCGTAAATTTCGCCAACCTCAGGCTCTTTAACTATTCCTTCGATAATCTTCAACGCCATTTCACCCATTTCGGAATTAACAGCTGCAATGAACACTCTTCCGTCATCTTCGATATCGATTTTAGCACCCGTATCAGCAATAATCTTCTGAATTACTTTACCACCGCTTCCGATAACATCACGAATTTTGTCAACAGGAATTGTTGTGTTGATAATTTTCGGAGCGTACTGAGAAATTGATTCTCTGGGCTCTGCAATTGCCTTAAGCATAACTTCATCCAAAATATAATATCTTGCATCTCTCGTCTGAGTAAGCGCCTGTTTAATAATTTCAGGTGTTAAGCCGTCTATCTTCAAGTCCATCTGAATTGCCGTAATACCCTTTTTGGTTCCGGCAACCTTGAAGTCCATATCTCCGAAGAAGTCCTCGACTCCCTGAATATCAAGCATCGTAATAAATCTTTCACCCTCGGTTACAAGACCTACGGAAATACCGGCAACAGGAGCTTTAATCGGAACACCCGCATCCATAAGCGCAAGTGTGCTTCCACAGATACTGCCCTGTGATGTTGAACCGTTTGAGCTTAAAACTTCAGACACCAATCTGATTGCATAAGGGAATTCCTCTTCGCTGGGAATAACCGGAACCAATGCTCTTTCAGCCAAAGCACCGTGACCGATTTCTCTTCTTCCCGGACCTCTTGAGGGTTTTGTTTCACCAACGCTGTATGACGGGAAGTTATAATGATGAATATATCTTCTGTATTCCTCTGTATCAAGACCGTCAATAATCTGAGAATCGCCGAGAGCACCGAGAGTTGCAACAGTCAACACCTGTGTTTGACCTCTTGTGAACATACCGCTGCCGTGTGTTCTGTTGAACAAGCCGACTTCGGCAGCCAAAGGACGAAGCTGGTCGATTGTTCTTCCGTCGACACGCTTACCTTCATCCAAAAGCCATCTTCTTACAACAGTTTTCTGAAGCTTATAAAGAGCTTCGTCTATCTGAGCCGCATATTCTTCTGTAGGATACTTCTCTTCAAAATGCTCATAAACTTTCTCGTAAACGACTTTAAGTCTGTCATCACGAACGGTTTTGTCATCTGTATCCATAGCTTCCTTAACCATATCCTCAGCAAAATCACGGATATCGTTAAAGAGAACTTCGTCAACTACCATATGCTCATACTCGAACTTTGGTTTTCCGATTTCATCCTGAATATTTTTGATAAAAGCAACCAACTTTTTGATTTCTTCGTGAGCAAACATAATTGCATCATACATAACATCTTCGGGAACTTCGTTTGCACCGGCTTCTATCATAACTACTTTCTCTGCACTACCCGCAACCGTTAAGGTAAGGTCGCTCTTTTCTCTCTGTTCGAGAGTGGGGTTAATAACAAATTCGCCGTCCACAAGACCCACATAAACAGCCGCAATAGGACCATTAAAAGGAATATCCGAAATAGAAACCGCCGCAGATGCACCAATCATAGCACAAAATTCCGGGGCGTTATCCTGTTCAACAGACATAACTGTTGCAACAATAGAAACATCGTTTCTTAAATCCTTCGGAAAAAGAGGACGCATAGGTCTGTCAATAACTCTTGCCGTAAGGATTGAATTTTCGGAGGGTTTCCCCTCTCTCTTCATAAAGCTTCCGGGTATTTTACCCACAGCATACATTTTTTCTTCGTAATCAATGCTCAAAGGGAAGAAATCAATTCCCTCTCTGGGCTTTGCCGAAGCAGTAGCCGCAACCATAACCGCCGTATCGCCGTATCTTACCATAACAGAACCGTTTGCAAGTCCTGCCATTTTGCCGTTTTCAATAATAAGCTTTCTTCCGGCAACTTCTGTTTCAAAAGTTTTGAAATTAAACATTTTTTCCTCCTGTTTCGGGGCCTGTAGCTTAGCACTTAGAAACAGGCTTTACTTTAAAAGCGCATTTCTAACTGCTAAAGAACAAACCTCCGTATTTTATTTTAATATTAAGCAAGTCTTTGCCATGCGACAAAGACTTGCTCTTTTTAAATTAGTGTCTTAATCCGAGTGCACTTACGATTTTACGATATCTTTCGATATCGTTCTTCTGTAAGTAAGCCAAGAAGTTTCTTCTGACACCAACCATCTTCAAAAGACCGCGGCGTGAATGATGATCCTTCTTATGAACCTTAAGATGTTCGTTAAGCTCGTTGATTCGCTCTGTCAAAAGAGCAATCTGAACTTCCGGAGAACCAGTATCTCCTTCGTGTGTTGCGTAAGTTTTGATGATTTCTTGCTTTCTTTCTTTTAACATTTTTATACCTCCAAAAATTTTATCCCCATAAAGCATAGTTTAAGGCGGAGTACCAAAACCCCCAAACCAAGCCTTAGGTTACATCTTTACTATAATAACACATTATTTCAAATATGTCAATAATTTTCTTTAAAATTCTTCCTCTGTAAGCTCTCTTTGCTCTTTCTCGGCATCAATATAAATTTTACCCGCAAGAAGCAACAAAAGTGCCGGAACCAAGCCCTTTTTAAAGATTTTTGTCATAACCGCACCTGCCGCAATGCCTGCCGCCAACGCTTTTTTCGGATTGTACCAAAGAAATTCCATTACTTTTTCAACATACTCTTTCATAAATTTTCTCCTTTACAAAAATATTTTTCCGCAGCCTCCATATCCTTTTTAAGCTGATTTTTAAGCTCTGCAAGGCTGTTAAATTTGCTTATATCTCTAAGAAGGGCATAAAATTCAATTTCGATTTTTTCACCGTAGATATCTTCCGAGAAATTTTCCACGGTTGTTTCTATATTTTGCCTTTCATCCATAAGTGTGGGCTTTGCTCCCACATTGGTTACGGAGCAATATGAATCACCTCGGATTTTGGTACGAGTTATATAAACTCCGCATTTGGGAACAATCATCCCTTCAGGGTAGTCAATATTTGCAGTAGGGAAGCCGATTGTTCTTCCAATTTGCTTTCCCTTGACCACAACGCCCTCAAGAGAAAAGGCTCTGCCCAAAAACTCGGCGGCTTTTTCCGCTTCGCCCTTTTCAATCAAGTTTCTGATAAAGGTGCTGGAAACGGCAATATCTTCTTTTCTTACGCAATCACACGCAAAAACTTTTATGCTTTTCTTTAGGCAAAGCTTTTTAAGCGTTGCAATATCACCTGCCGCCCCTTTTCCGAAACGGTAATTAAACCCCGCAAACACAGCCTTTGCCGCAAGAGCTTTTTCTATATACCTTTCAACAAACTCCACACAGGAAGTATTCTTATAGGTTTCGGAAAATTCCTCAACCACGCAAAATTCAACTCCCATTTTATCAAGAATTTCCAAACGCTTCTCCAGACTGTTTATTCTCGGCATATTTTTGTTTGGATTGGATGAAAACATATAGACTACGCTTCTTAAATTTTCCTCTTTTGAATATTTTATCATACTTTCTATGATTTCGCAATGCCCTTTGTGCATTCCGTCGAAATCGCCCAATGCTACTGCTGTATCTGCTAACTTGAGCTCATTTGAGCCGTAAAAAACTATCATTTGGGCACCTCCCCAAAAAATGAACGAAGCACCTTAACCTTTTCGTTTTCCATTTGGCAAAGTGCAAGAAATTGCTTTTGCTCATTATATGCACGAAAAATTTTTCCGTCCTCAACGCCTGCCAATCTTACGGGAACACCGTTACATAATCTGAAGGAATTTTTCTCCGCCAGGACAACTCGTTCGTATTCACTCAAAACATCGTCCACGGATACAACAAAGGAAAAATCTTCTCTTTTCGCCATTTCTTCGATTTGCTCCAAGGTATAGGCGCTGTCAATTAAAAATCTTCCCGATTTTGTGCGCTTAAGCGACGACATAACTCCGCCGCAGCCCAATTTTCTGCCGATATCATGACAAAGAGTTCGTATATATGTTCCCTTTGAACAATCCACCGAAAATTTCGCCTTGCCCATTTTTTCATCTATTTTCAAAATTTCTATTTTGTCAATAGTAACGGGTCTTGGCGGCATTTCAACGGTTTTCCCCTCTCTTGCCAATTCATAAAGCTTTCTTCCGTTAAGCTTAATAGCCGAATACATAGGGGGTATCTGCTCGATATTTCCCACAAAAGACATTATGGCATTTTCAATTTCAACTTTTGTTAAAAGCACCGCATTTCGTTCCAAAATCTCGCCGCTTATATCCTGAGTATCGGTTACAAGCCCCAGGGTAAGCTCCGCCACATACTGCTTCTCCTTTGCACAAAGCTCGTCTGCAAGCTTTGTGCCTCTTCCGATGCACATTGGAAGAACGCCGCAAGCATCAGGGTCCAAAGTCCCTGTGTGACCGATTTTTTTCATATTAAGTATTTTTCTGAGTCTGTAAACAACATCATGTGAGGTTATTCCGGTAGGTTTGTTTACATTTATAACTCCATCCATTTATATCTCCTTAAGACCTTTTTCAATCCTGTCCTTTATATCATTTTTAAGTTCTTCGATAGGGAGAGACGAGGAAAAACCCGCCGCTCTTATATGTCCGCCGCCGCCGTATTCCGAAGCAATCTGCGCAACATCCACAT
>CAZTEA010000026.1:0-9978 GCA_964612315.1 uncultured Oscillospiraceae bacterium
CTGCCCCTCTTTGCGACAGCCATATTATCTTATCACACTTTTTTACTTTTGTCAAGTACTTTTTTCTTCTTTTTTCGGGTTTTTTGCACCCTTTAACAAAAAAGGGTGCAAAAAGCATTAGCCGTAATTAGAGAGCCTGCATAAATGCCGCCAAGCGCTCGGCAATTATTCTCGCCCCTTTATCGCTCGGATGAAGTCCGTCAACCGTCAACTCGTTCTTAACCTTTTCCACATGGGCGGTAATGCCCGACATTGTATACAAATCAAGAACAGGTATAGCATAATATGTCGCAACTTCCTTAATTATATCTATGTATCTCTCAAAAGCATATCCTCGAGAATTTATCAAAAATTCATTATCATCGGACGCTGCTCTTTGTATAGGCGTCATAAAAACTACCGGCTTTCCACAAAATTTCTCCGCAAGATTATGCATAAGCACATGGCAAGCGCCGTAAAAAGTATACGGATCTCTGCTTTGCATATCGCCTAAAGGAGCGTCTCCGTGTCCAAAATCATTTGTTCCGCCGAAAACCACAACGGCATCCGCACTTGCATCCATATCATCAACCCTTGATATAAAATCTTGATCAAAAGTGGGATTATAGACGGTCGGATTCGTTTGCTTTGCAATTCTTGTGCCGCTTATTCCGTAGTTGTTTACCTTTGCACCTGTAAGCGCGGCAAAAACATCTGTGTAACGATTGCTTTGCCTGCTGACACCAACCCCTTCTGTTATGCTGTCTCCCAATATGTTAACTGTTTTGTGGTTGAGTTCCATTATTTTCTCCTCCATGATTACTCAGCGCCTTATCAGCGTCTTTATAGTTAAGCTCGCCGTATACTGCCCCCGTTTCACTATCGATAACAGTTACAACAGTTTCTTCATTGTTTCCCACCAACGCCTTATTACGGTATACATCTCTGCAAAGCAGATATGCAAACGGCGTTACCTGGTCCTTATTTATGTCACCGTTTACAAACACCCGAATATCGCTGTAATTCTCATCTGTGGTAACATTAACAATGTTCGGCAAAATTTGAGCCAATTCTCCGCCCGTGCAAGCTTCAAAATCTGCCAATATTGCCGTTTCGGTATCGGTTTTAAGTGTTTCGTACTGACTTTTTGACATAATCACCGTCACACGATTATTCTCATCAACCTCAACGCTTTCATAAGCTTCTTTGTAAAGCGCCAACTCATCCTCGGTTACAAAATCAACCGGATATGTAAGCCGAACCTTTGCCCACTCAGCGCCTTCGCTAATTTTCTTCAAATCAATTTCGTTTCCGGAAGCATCAAGATACGCTCCCTCGGTTTCATACCGTTCCTTATCTGTAATCTCCGCACCCTCTGAAGAGTCTTCGATAACAGGTGCGCATCCCACTAAACAAATTACAGCAAGCAAAAAGATACTGACAACCCTTTTCATTATTGCTTGTCCTCCGCAGTTTCATCCTTTGAATCAGCCGGTTGCTCGGAAACCTCTTCCATACTTTCCTTATCTTCTGCCGCCTTTTTCTTTTCCGCAGCAGCTTTATCTTCATATTTTTTCACTTGCTCATCAAGCGCCTTATTTTCACCGGTTTTACAACCGCTGAGAGAAAATGTCAAGACCGCAAGCATTAAAACCGCAATTATTTTCTTCATTATATATAACCTCTTTCCTATATATTATTCCAGATAATCCTTAAGCTTTTTGCTTCGGCTGGGATGACGGAGCTTTCTTAAAGCTTTCGCTTCAATCTGTCTTATTCTTTCACGAGTTACATTAAACTCTTTACCCACCTCTTCCAAAGTTCTGGCTCTGCCGTCATCTAACCCGAATCGAAGTCTTAACACTTTTTCTTCTCTGGCAGTTAAGGTATTTATTACCTCCGAAAGCTGTTCTTTAAGGAGAGTAAATGTAGCCGCCTCGGAAGGTGCGGGGGCATCATCATCCTGAATAAAGTCTCCCAAGTGGCTGTCCTCCTCCTCGCCAATCGGCGTTTCAAGAGAAACCGGCTCCTGAGCAATCTTCATAATTTCTGCTACCTTATCAAGAGGCATATTAAGCTCCTTTGCCACCTCTTCGGGAGAGGGATCTCTACCCAATTCCTGAACCAGCTGACGAGTCACTCGAATCAGCTTATTGATAGTTTCTACCATATGAACGGGAATACGAATAGTTCTTGCCTGGTCGGCAATGGCACGAGTTATAGCTTGTCTTATCCACCAGGTCGCATAAGTACTAAACTTATATCCTTTTGTATAATCAAATTTTTCAACCGCCTTGATAAGACCCAAATTTCCCTCTTGAATCAAATCCAAGAAAAGCATTCCTCTGCCCACATAACGCTTTGCAATACTTACGACCAAACGAAGGTTAGCCTCAGCCAAGCGCTTACGAGCCGATACATCCCCTTCCGCCATTTTCTTCGCAAGTTCCGCTTCTTCCTCTGTGGATAAAAGGTCTACCTTGCCTATTTCTTTAAGATACATTCTTACCGGGTCGTCAATGCTGACGCTGTCCGGAACTGATAAATCCTCAAGCTCCTCCGGCGTAATTTCAAGATCTTCTTCGATATCCTTAATTTCATCTTCAAAATTACCTGTGATTTCAATACCTTTCTTTTCAAGATATTCATACACCAAATCCATTTGGTCTCCGTCAAGCTCAAGCTCCTCCGTCTTTGCGGCAATTTCGTCATAGGTCAGCACACCATGCTTCTTGCCCATTTCGCAAAGCTCTTGAAGAATTTGTTTTTTGGCGTTTTTTGTTGTTTTTTCTTCTGCCATTATATTCCTCTCCCTACTATTTTTTATCTTGCGCAAGCTTCATTATAAGCTCTTGATATCCGGCAACATCATCTTTATCTATTTTTAATGCTTTATTTTTTTGTATATTTTTGTTGATGATTCGAATACTGTCCGCCGCCGCACCCATTTTATCCCCGATACGACCGTCATCATATATAATATCGGTAACCGAATCCTTTTCCTCTTCCGGAAAATCCATAATAAACCGAGTGGCTTCGAAAGCCTCTCCCGTTTCGTGCATATCGGTAATTTTTTTTCCGACTTTCCTGTGCAGCGCCTCCGAAAGCTCGCTTATATCGACCTCATCTTTTACAAAGTCATACACTCGTTTATCGCAAATACAGCTTAAAAATAACTTTTCAGCCTTATAAAGCTGCCCTTCTTCATGACTTTTACCTCTGCCGCCTCGCCGATTTTCCATTTTTTTTTGCTCTTCCCGACGCAAAACCGCACTCACAAGCCCGGCTTGCTTTTGCTCTTCGTTTTGGCGAAGCTCGGCAATCTTCGCCATAAACTTTTCGGGTTTTATATTTACCTTTTTGGCAATATCATTCACATAAATCTCCATTTTCACGGCGTCCTTGATTTCCGCAAAAATTTGAGCCGCTTCAACAATAAAGGCAATTTTATCTTCCGTATCGTCAAAATTATATTTTTCCGCAGTTTTTCGGATTTTATACTCTATGAAGTTTTCTGCCTTATCCAAGAGAGCTTGAAACATTTCCGCTCCGTATTTATTTATGTATTCATCAGGGTCTTTAGCGCCTGTAACCGTAAGCACCTTAACGGAAATTCCGGCATCCATAAGAATTTTTCCGGCGGCATAGGTAGCTTTCTGACCCGCCGCATCGGAATCATAGCACAAAACCGCTTTATCCTTATAGCGTTTTATCAGCTTCGCCTGCTCGGGCGTAAACGCCGTTCCGAGAGACGCCGTTGCGTTATCGAAGCCCGCCTGATGAAGGGTTATAACATCCACATTGCCCTCCATAAGCAAAAAATCGTCTTGCTTGGAATCTTTTGCTATATGAAATGCAAAAAGATTTTGCCCTTTATTATAAATAAGAGAATCGTTGGAGTTCATATATTTCGCTTTATCGTCAAAAATCGTTCGTCCGCCGAAAGCAATAACATCCCCTCTTACATCAAAAATCGGAAACATAACCCTGCCTCTGAACTTATCGAAATATCCGTCTTTTCCTTTATATATAAGTGGGACTTCTTCAATTTCCGAAAGAGAAAATCCCTTCTCTTTAAGATAGTCACCCAAACCGCTTTTTCGAGGAGCATAACCCAGTCCAAACTTCTTAATCGTTGCGTCCGACAAATTACGCCCTCTCAAATACTCCAAAGCCACAAAATGTTCCTTTTGGCAAAGACAATCGTAAAAATACCTCGCCGCCGCTTTGTGCATTTCAAGCAGTCTCGCTTTTTTATCACGGCGAGCCACGGCTTCACGGGCAGCCTTGGGACTTTGCCCCTGCGGCATGGCAACGCCGCTGCGATCCGCCAAAAGCCGAACCGCTTCCATAAAATCCAAATTTTCTTTCGCCATGACAAATTGGATAACCGTTCCTCCCGCACCGCAACCAAAGCATTTAAAAAGCCTGCTTTGCGGGTCAACGGAAAGGGATGGATTTTTTCTGTCATTATGAATGGGACAAAGACCTCGATACGTTCTTCCGCTCCGCTTCAGCTTCGCATACATGGAAACGACCTCAACGATGTCGTTTTTATCAATAATTTCGTCAATAAAGCTCTGAAATTCAACCGACATCGCCATAAAAACGCCCTCCTTTTCCCACTATAATTCTTAATTCGACGGAATTTTCGGTTTTCCTTTATTTTTTTATATGCCATGATTTGGGCACAAAGTTATCCTCAAAAGCCGAAATCGCATAACGGTCGGTCATTCCGGCGATGTAATCGACTATCTCCTGTTCGGTTTGAAAATCGTCACGATTTAAATACAGATTGTAAAGATTCTCAATTATCATCAATACTTTTTTCTCGTTTTCCAGAGCGGTTTTGTTAAAATAAACATTGTCAAACATAAACTGACGAAGATTCATCATTTCTTCATAAAGCTTGGGCTCCATAACCACCTCGCCGTCGTAACTGCTGTTTACAATGCCCACTATCATAGCATTTATCCTTTGCGAATGAGTTGAGCCGAAAACCTCGTGATATTCCCTTGGAATATCCTCATATTTCAAAATGCCGGCACGAACCGCATCGTCAATGTCATGATTTATATACGCTATTTTATCCGCAAGGCAAACTATTCTGCCCTCCGGGGTACTCGGCTTTTGCCCTCCTGTGTGGCATAAAATCCCGTCTTTTACCTCTTGAGTTAAGTTTAAATCGTCTATTACCTCCACAACCCTAAGACTTTGCTCGTTATGCCGAAAGCCCTTTGAGCACAGCCTGTCCAAAGCACGCTCGCCCGCATGACCGAAAGGCGTATGTCCCATATCATGTCCCAAAGCTATTGCTTCGGTTAAGTCCTCATTAAGCCGCAATGCCCTTGCAACGGTTCTCGCAATTTGCGCCACCTCCAAGGTATGTGTAAGACGGGTTCGATAATGATCCCCCTCCGGCGCCAGAAAAACCTGTGTCTTATGCTTAAGGCGGCGAAATGATTTCGAATGAATAATCTTATCTCTGTCCCTTTGAAACTCCGTTCTGAGGTCACACGGCTTAATCTGCCTTACTCTGCCTTTGGTGTTTTTGCTCAAGGTAGCATAAGGGCTCAATGTTTCCGCCTCAATTCGTTCGCTGATCAGCCTTGGTATTTCCATAAAACCTCGCCTCCTTACAAATCTCCTCTATTTTGATATTTTCTGCGCTTTCCTCTAATTTCCTTTTTTCTCTTGACAATAAGCCTTTTTCCATTTACAATTAAAGTATACTAATGCGAAAAGGATAAAAAGATGAAAATACCCAAATTAACCCCTCGGCTTATGAAAATTTACGATATTGTTCCTCCTTGCCGGACCGTTTGCGATATAGGAACCGACCACGCATATATCCCCGTGTGTCTAACCCTCTCCCAAAAATGTCAAACCGCAATTGCCTCTGACATTCGAAAAGGGCCGGTTGACAGAGCAGCGGCAACGATTAAGGCTTACGGCGCCAATAACGCTGTTCAAATTCGTCTTGGAAGCGGACTGGAAACCGTAAAACCCAACGAAGCACAAACCATAATCATTGCGGGAATGGGCGGAATTTTAATATCGGATATTTTAAACGCCTCCGAAAAAACGGCAAAAAGCGCACAAACGCTTATACTTCAGCCGATGACCGCCGTATCAAAGCTTCGTAATTATCTTAATCAAAACGGATACACCATTACAAAAGAATATCCGGTTTGCGAGGAAAATAAAATTTATATTATAATTTCGGCAATTCCCCAAAACGATGTTCCGTATACAAAAGCAGAACTTTATATGGGTAGAGAGGTGGAAAAAAATGAATTTTTTGAAGCATACCGACAAAGCCGTCTAAAAAAATTGGAAAAAAGAATAAAAGGTCTGTCTCTTTCGGAAAACGCCGAAAACAAAGAGAAGTTTTACTCCCTTTTAAAACTTAAGGAGATGATTGAAAATGAGAATTTGTGATATTATTTCAAGACTTGAAGAAATAGCCCCGCCCTCCCTTGCCGAAAAGTGGGATAATCCGGGTTTTCTGCTGGGGGACGACAGCAAAAATGCTTGCCGTGTGTTTTTCTGCTTGGAAATAAATTCCTCGGTTTTAAAGCAAGCACAGGATTTTAAAGCCGATTTAATAATTACTCATCATCCGCTGATTTTCAAGCCGCTTTCCAAAATTATCGAAAGCGACCCTACGGGACGGCTTGTAACGGCACTTATAAAAAATGACATTTCGGTCTTTTCCATGCACACAAATTTTGACAAAGCCGACGGCGGAATGAACGACTTGCTTGCCGAAGCTTTAGGCTTGGAGGAAGTTCGCCACTATACCGAGGAGGAATGCAAGGACACTTTCGGCAATCCTTTGGAAAACATCGGACGAGTGGGAAAATTGGAACCGCCCATGAGCCTGGAGGATTTTTCCGACTTCGTTCGTGCTACACTGGGCTGTAAAAATCTTCGCACCGTCGGAAATTGCAACGAAGAAATTTCCGTTGTCGCCCTTTGCAGCGGAAGTGGAGGGGACCTTTTACATTGTGCTTTGCACGCAGGTGCCGATGTTTATTTAACCGCCGATATTGGACATCACGATGCACAAACAGCCGCTGAACTCGGTCTTAATATTATTGATGCGGGGCATTTTGAAACCGAAAATATTATATGTGACTTCTTAAAAAAATATTTTGAAGACAACTTCCCCGAAATAGAAACGAAAACGGCAGATGCCGAAAGCTATTTCAATTGATGCCCTCTAAGACTTTTATAAAACAAATTGGTTATTTCGGCAAAAACGGGGGTGACGGTACTAACCGCCACCCCCGTTTTTTATTTCATTCTTCCGAGAACTTCAACAAGCATTTTATAAACACGCTCTGTTGATGAAATACTCAATCTTTCCGAAAAAGTATGGATATCCTTGATGTCGGGACCGATTGAAATTCCGTCAAAATCATCGATTTTCCCCGCAAATACACCGCATTCAAGACCGGCATGAATTGCCTCAATTTTCGGCTCTTGTCCGTATTGTTCTTTATAGACTTGTGTTATAATTTCACGCAGCGATGACTCTTTACGATATTCCCAACCGGCATAATCCCCTTCATACTCTACCTTTCCGCCGATATTTTCCATAAAACACCGCAGCTTAAGTTTAAGCATTTCTTTTTGAGACTCCACGCTGCTTCTCAGCGCAAATTGTGCCGCAACGCTGTTTTCATCGGTGGTTAAAATTCCCATATTCAACGAAGTTTGCACCAACCCTTTTATATCGGCACTCATTTCAACAATGCCGCCCGGCATAAGAAGCAACATCATTATTGCTTTACTGCCGGACTCTTCATCCATAGGCAATCCGCTATGGCATTTTGTCACACTTACAAAAACATTCGGGTCGGTTATGCTATATTCATTTTGCAATTGCCTTTGAATCTTGTCGCAAAAATCTTCAATATTGTCTCCGTTTTCAACGGCAATAACAGCACAGGTTTCTCTGGGAATGGCATTATCCTTCAAGCCGCCGGACACCGACACCAGTCTCATTGAAAAGGCTGTGCTTAACGAATACAAAATTCTTCCCATAAGCATATTGGAATTACCCCTGCCCTTGTCGATTTCAACGCCGGAATGACCGCCCAGCAAGCCGCCAACCGTAATCTGAAAAAACTCACCGCTAAAATCGGCTCTTTGAACAGGCAAAGTGCAAACGGCACTAACGCCTCCGGCACAGCTAACCGTAAATACCCCCTCTTCTTCGGAGTCAATATTTATCATTGTTTTTCCGCAAAGCGGCGAAACATCAAGCGCATTTGCCCCTATCATTCCTATCTCCTCATCTACGGTAAATACCGCCTCAATCCTCGGATGCGCCACCGTATCGGAATCAAGAATTGCTAAAGCCATGGCAACAGCAATGCCATCGTCTCCGCCCAGAGTTGTGCCTTGCGCAGAAATAAAATCTCCGTCCACCTTAAGCACAAGCCCCTCGGTTTCCATATCAAGCGCACATTCGGGAGCTTTTTCGCAAACCATATCTATATGCCCTTGCAAAATTACCGCATCTTTTTCCTCATACCCTTTAGTCGCTTCTTTGATAATAATCACATTATTTAAAGAATCTTGATAATATTCAAGCTGTCGACTTTTTGCAAAATCAACCAAAAAATCGCTTAACGCCTTAGTATTCCCCGAACCGTGAGGAAAAGAACAAATCTCTTCAAAAAACTTAAAAACCGCTTTAGGCTCAATGCCCTCCAAAACTGCCACAAAAATCACTCTCCTATAATTTAAAACCAGCCGCCGTCGACCTTAATAACTTCTCCCGTTATATATGAACTTTCGTTAAGACAAAGAAATGCGGCAATTTCCCCGATTTCTTCCGCCGTTCCCATTCTTCCGAGAGGAATTTCTTTCTCCGTTTCCGCAATATCCGCCAGGCTTAAATGTGAATTCATTTTCGTATCTATCATTCCCGGCGCCAAAGCATTAACCCTGATTCCGGACGGTGCCAACTCCTGCGCCATAGCCTTTGTAAAGCCGATTATTGCCGCCTTTGACGCCGAATATACAGCCTCGCAAGAACCACCGGCAATGCCCCAAACAGAAGAGAGATTTAGAATGCTTCCCTTTTTAAAATGAACCATCGACGGAATAACCGCCTTTGTGCAGTTAAAAGTCCCGTACACATTAACGGAAAAAATCTTATCCCATTGAGCTTGGTCCGTCATATCAAATGGCATCTGCGCCAATGCTACTCCCGCATTATTAACCAAAACATCTATTCTTCCGAATTTTTCAAGGGTAAACTCCGTCATTTTCACCACTTGAACCCAATCGGAAACATCCGCACAAAAAATTTCTGCTTTACCGCCGCTTTGTATAATTTTCTGCGCCGTTTGCTCGGCACCCTCTTTATTTTTTCGATAATTCACGACAACACTTGCACCTTTTTTCCCAAGAGCAATTGCCGCTTCGCTTCCGATTCCACCGGAAGCCCCTGTTACGATACAAATTTCGCTCACTTTTATCCTTCCCCGACATCAATTTTAAAAACGCTGTCTCCCCTTTGGGAAACAGCGTTTAAATTTTCCGTTTAAAAATTACTGTGCAGGTGTTTCAGCAGCTTCTGTATTCTGTCCGCTTGGAACCTGTCCGTCTTCGACCGTAATATTTTCGGTTGCATTTATATCACCCTGCTGAGTACTTGTCTGATTTACTGCATCCTCAGCCTTTGTTTCCGCCGGTTTGGAAGAAATGTAAGCAAGCACCAAAGATACCGCAATAAATAACACAGCAAGTACTGCCGTAACTTTTTTCAACATAGCGTCAACCGTTCTGCCCTTATTTTTACCGAAAAATGTGTCCGCACCGCCGGCAATAGCACCCGAAAGACCTTCCTGCTTACTCTGCTGAAGCAAAACAACAATAATCAATACAATACAAATAACCAAATGTGCAATAATCAATGCAGTTTTCATAGTAACCTCCAAAAATATAAGAAAATATTAACCGTAGTCATGTATTTTATAT
>CAZTEA010000027.1:0-9906 GCA_964612315.1 uncultured Oscillospiraceae bacterium
GCTTAACCCGATATTTATGATGGCGAACTCCGGTGCCCGTGGTAGCGTAAACCAGATTCGTCAGCTTGCGGCAATGCGTGGACTTATGGCGGATACATCAGGTCGTCCTGTGGAAATCCCGATTAAGGCGAACTTCCGTGAAGGACTTACGGTTCTTGAGTATTTCATTTCCACTCACGGTGCTCGTAAAGGTCTTACCGATACAGCCCTCAGAACGGCTGACTCTGGTTACCTTACCCGTCGTTTGGTTGATGTATCTCAGGAGGTTATTGTTCGTGAAGCCGATTGTGGAACTCGTGATTATATTGTTGCAACTGCAATTACGGAAGGCAAAGAAATGATTGAGCCTCTTGCCGATCGTTTGGAAGGAAGAACCGTTGTTGAGAATGTGGTTCATCCCGAAACAGGTGAAGTTTTGGCAGTTGAGAATGAAACATTAACGGCAGATAAAGCAAGCTTGATTGAAAAAGCGGGCATTACCGAGGTTAAAATTCGAAGCGTCCTCAAATGCCGCAGTAAAGTGGGCGTTTGTGCAAAGTGTTACGGATTTAACCTTGCAAGCGGTGATGTTGTTGATGTGGGCGAGGCTGTAGGTATTATTGCCGCTCAGTCTATCGGTGAACCCGGTACTCAGCTTACAATGAGAACATTCCATGCCGGTGGTGTTGCGTCGGGTGACGATATCACACAGGGTCTTCCCCGTGTTGAGGAATTGTTTGAAGCAAGAAAGCCGAAGGGGCTTGCAATTATTGCCGAAATCGGCGGTAGAATTAAGATTAGTGAAACCAAGAAAAAGCGTGAAATTACTGTTTTGGACGATGAAAACGGTGATGCATCAACCTATCTCATTCCTTACGGTTCAAGAATTAAGGTTACAGACGGTCAGGTTGTTGAAGCTGGTGACGAGCTTACAGAGGGTAGCGTATATCCTCAGGATATTATGGCGATTAAGGGTTACACCGCAGTCCATGATTATCTTATAAAAGAAGTTCAAAAGGTTTACCGTTTGCAGGGTGTTGATATTAACGACAAGCATATTGAAGTTATTGTAAGACAGATGATGCGTAAAGTTAGAATTGAAACTCCCGGAGATACGGAATTCTTAACAGGTGCTTTGGTTGACAGATATGAACTTGAGAGAGAAAATGTCAAGATGGAAGAGGCAGGTCTTGAAGCGGCAACCGCAAGTGATGTCTTAATGGGTATTACAAAGGCGGCTTTGGCTACGGATTCGTTCCTTTCTGCGGCATCTTTCCAGGAAACAACGAGAGTTCTTACCGATGCGGCAATTAAGGGTAAAAAAGATCCGCTTATCGGTCTTAAAGAAAATGTTATTATCGGTAAGCTTGTTCCTGCCGGAACAGGTATGCCGGAATATAGCGGCATTTCGGTTAAAGCAAACGAGAATGAGGCAATTGCCGATGCTCTTGCTGAAGTAGAAATGTAATAGTTATTAAAAAGCATTAAAATCCACCGCCGTATCGGTTTTCGGCGGTGGATTTGTATTTGACAAAAATATGTGCAAGTGCTATAATGACATAAATAGATAAGAATGGATGTGATATTATGTTCGAAGAATATAAATATAAAACCGAACTGCATGCTCATACATCACCGGCAAGCTATTGCAGCCAGATAACCCCCGAAAGAATGGTAGAGGCTTATTTGAAAATGGGCTACAGCTCGGTGGTAATTACAAATCATTTAATGAGAGAGTTTGATACAAGCGCAGAAGAGTTTTTGGCTCGCTATAAAAACGATTATCGTAAAGCCAAAGTGCTTGGAGAGAGGGAAGGGCTTAATATAATTCTCGGTGCTGAAATTCGTTTTACGGAAAATGTCAATGATTATTTACTGTACGGCATAGAGGAAGATGAACTTGAAAAAATTTTTGACCTTTTGGACAACGGGGTTGATAATTTTTATAAGGTTTATAAAAATGACAGAAATGTTCTTTTTCAAGCCCATCCGTTCAGGGATAATATGAGCCGTGCAAATCCCGAAAGCATTGACGGAATAGAAGTCTTTAATTTGCATCCGGGGCATAATTCACGAGTAGGTATTGCGGCTCAATATGCAAGGGAGCATAAGCTTCTGATTTGTGGCGGAACAGATTTTCATCATGAAGGTCATCAGGGAATGTGTGCAATTGCAACTAAAGATAAAATAAAAGATTCCGTTCAGTTGGCACAAATATTGAAAAACCGTGATTTTGTTTTAGATGTGGGCGGCTTTAAAATTTTACCTTATTAAAAAAATAACTGACAAAACCTAATGTTTTGTCCGTTATTTTATTTTAAAAAGTCGGGAAGTTTTGGCATCGTGCCTCCGTATTTAAAGTCAATTTCTATGGGAGATAATTCTATTCCGGAATCATCCATTGCAGCAATGATTAGTTTTGAGATGAGGTTTGTTTTTTCGTCAATATAATAAGTTAGGGTCACGGTGTCATCTTTAACGAATTTTGAAGCAATGATTTTTTGTCCGTTCTTTGAAGAAGTTGAAATTATTTCCATATTGTTAAACAGGGAATAAACAGCCGCCTTTTCAAATGTGGAGTAATTTGTTTTTGCCTCATAAGGAAGCATATTTTCAAGCCAATTGTCAAATTCACCGCCGTTTACGGAGGCGTAGGCTTTAATGCTTTTATCCTCAATCAATGTCCAAAGCTGAATGTTTGCATCAACAGATACAATGTTTTTGAAAATATTGCCGCCGATACGAAGTGTGCTGTAAGAAAGTGTTCCGTCACTTATTGTTTTTATATCCATATTCAAATTGATATCTGCTTGCTCGTCTTTTACACTTAGATTAAGAGAGCCGTTTTGTTCGCAAACAGGAATATCTTTGTTTGTTATAATGTCATAAAGATATTGTTCGTCCTCCGAAAGCGGATAAAGATATAGAACTTTTGCCGTATATTCTTGATTATCCCAAGAAACTTCTGCGCCGAGATCTTCGCTTAAAGCACGCAGAGGAACCATAGTGCAGCCGTTTCTGATTACAGGAGGAGATGGCAGAGCTTTTGCTTCGCCGTTTACAAAATATGTGTTTGCGCCTATGAAAAAATCAACAGAGGTATCTTGAATAATTCCCATTGCCGACTGGCTTGATGCGTTCCAAATAACTTTTGCCCCGAGCTGTTCGAACATTTCTCGCATTGGAACATAGGTTACTCCGTCGGAAAGGAATGCATCTTCGTTTTCAAAGTAGAGATAATCACCGTTTAAGGTTACAGAGACATAAGGATCCGTATATATTTCTTCATTAAAGCTTGAATTGTCATCGTATGTAAGATTCAAGCTTCCATCAAAATATCCGTCAGAATAACCTGCCGCATATCCGGTATCGTATATCGACGAATAATCGGAATATCCTGTTGCAAAAGTACCGCAAGATAAAATAAGGAATGAAAGAACTAAACCGAAAAGCTTTTTCATAAAGAACATCTCCTTTAAAGATTATAATTTGAGGCTCATAAGAATTGCGGTTTCCTTGTTTTCGTAATACTTCGGACGCTCGCCGCACTCTGTAAAACCATTCTTTTTGTATAATAATCGAGCGGGTGTATTGCTTTTTCGGACTTCGAGGTGAAGAATGGTGCACCCTTCGTTTTTGCAAATTTCGATAAGTTTCTTTAGTATTCCGTCAGCAATGCCCATTCTGCGGTAGTCCGGGTGAGTGGCAATGTCAATAATGTCTCCCTCGCCGCAGATGTTCCAAAGTCCGCCGTAGCCCGTAATTTTACCGTCGGTTTTTGCTACGATATATCGGGCAATTTTATTGTTAAGCTCCTTTTTAAAGGTTTCTTCGGCAAAAGAACTGTTAAATGTTAACCTTTCCACTTCCAGCATTCCCCAAATGTGGTGTTCGTTCATAATTTCAAAGTTTGTCATAAGCTTTTTTTACCAAATCTTTAATTTCATCACGGCAAGCACGGTAAACCTCCAAGTCTCCTCCGAAAGGATCTGAAATTTCCTTGCTTTCACCGACAAATTCCGACAGCGTCAATACCTTATCGGAAAAACCACTGTCTAAGCTTAGTATAGCATATTTGTGCCTTGTGGTCAAGGTCAATATCAGGGCGGCATTTTTTGCCGCTTCATAGGTTAGAGGTGTTGAAATGTGATTTTTAATGTCTATTCCGATTTCTTTAAGAGCCAAAACGGAATTTAGCGATGGTTTATCGCCGCTTTGAGCATATATTCCCGCCGATGTGGCGAAATATCCCTTGCTTTTCAAGGAGTTAAAAATACTTTCCGCCATAGGGCTTCGGCAAGTGTTACCGGTGCAGACAAAAATGATTTCACCTTTTGACAAATCCAAAATTTCTTCGCCTGCTGCTTTATAAAGTCGGTTTTTAACCGCTGCCCAAAGTCCTTTGTTGCCGATTTCGGGAGCGAATATTTCACAAACTCCCATTTTGTCCATATCACGAAGTGCTCGGAAAAGCCTTTGTGCGCTGTCTTTGGGGTTATTGATATTGCCAAGTGAAATTTGTTTGGCTTTAGTATTTAAATTAAATTCATCAAAGGTTAAAATTCCGCAGTTTGGTCTTGAATTAAGAAATTTTTCGATAGTTTGGATTGAACCTTTAAGAATTTTAACGGGCGCTTTGGGTGCATAATGAGTATATTTCATACCGGGCGCTTTCGGAACTTCTTTTTCGTCAGCTTTCTCCCGTCCTCCGATAACTTCCCCCAGAAGTTCGGAAATTTCTTCGGCGGTTACTCCGCCGGGTCTAAGAATGGTAGGCACATCACTTGTCATATCTATAACGGTGGATTCAACACCGACGGTGCAATCTCCACCATCGATAATACCTTCAACCCGTCCCATCATATCTTCGATAACATATTTTGCATCGGTTGGACTGGGGCGTCCCGAAATATTTGCGCTGGGTGCAGCAATAGGCAACTTGCAGGCTTTTAAAAGTGCAAGTGCTGTAGAATTTTGAGGATTGCGAATTCCCACGGTATCACGGCCGGCAGTAACGGCATCGGGAATAGTATTCTTTCTCTTTAGGATAATGGTTAAAGGACCGGGCCAAAAGGCGTCCATCAAAAGCTTAGCCTTGGGCGGAATTTCTTCCGCTATGTCGCTTAGCTGAGAACGGTCGGCAATATGAACGATAAGAGGATTATCCGAAGGTCTTCCCTTTGCTTCAAATATTGATTTCACCGCTTTTTCATCCAAAGCGTTGGCGCCGAGTCCGTATACGGTTTCGGTAGGGAAAATAACTCGCTTTCCGTTTCTTAAAAGTTCTGCCGCCAAAGTTATATCGGCGGCAGAGGTAGAAAATACTTTAGTCTCCATAAACATCAGTCTTCCTGTTGTATTTTTAATTTTTCACTTTGATCTGTGGTAATCAAAGCATCGATAATTTCATTCAAATCACCGTTCATAATAGATTCCAAACGATGAAGTGTAAGTCCGATTCTATGGTCGGTAACTCTTCCTTGAGGATAGTTATAGGTTCTTATTCTTTCGCTTCGGTCGCCTGTTCCAACTTGACTTCGTCTGTCGGCGGCAATTTGCTGCTGCTGCTTTTCAAGCTCGGCTTCGTAAAGGCGTGAACGAAGAACCTTAAGTGCCTTATCCTTGTTTTTATGCTGTGAACGCTCATCCTGACACTCAACGATTACACCTGTTGGAATGTGAGTGATGCGAATTGCGGATTCGGTTTTGTTGATATGCTGACCGCCTGCTCCGCTTGCACGGAAGGTATCGATTTGCAAATCGGAGGGATTTATTTCAAAGTCAACCTCCTCTGCCTCGGGAAGAACCGCAACGGTTGCCGTCGAAGTTTGTATTCTGCCCTGAGACTCCGTTTCGGGAACTCTTTGAACTCTGTGAACACCGCTTTCAAACTTTAAACGGCTGTATGCGCCCTGTCCTTCGACCATAAACGAAATTTCTTTAAATCCGCCGATTCCGATTTCGTTTGAGCTCATAACTTCAACTTTCCAGCGGTTGGCTTCGGCGAACATTGTATACATTCTGTATAAATCGCCTGCAAAAAGAGCCGCCTCGTCGCCGCCGGCGCCTGCACGAATTTCAATAATAACATTTTTATCATCGTTGGGGTCTTTGGGAAGAAGCAAAATTTTAAGTTCTTCCTCAATACGGGAGATGTTTTCCTTGGCGGTTTTAATCTCCTCGTTTAACATATCCTTAAATTCTTTGTCGGTTTCAGGGTCATTTATCATTTCCAAGGAATCGTCAATGGTTGCTTGATTTGCTTTGTATTCTTTATATTTTTCCACAATCGGAGTCATATCGGAATGGTCTTTGCACAATTTTTGCCAATTTGCCATATCCGCCATAACGGCAGGGTCGCTGATTTTTTTTGCAAGCTCCTCGTGCTGTTGTTCTATAAAAGATAATTTGTCAAACATTTTAATCGCCTTTCTATTGATTTTGGTTTAATTCGCCCCGTGAAAGAGCGGTTAAATATGCGTTTATAAACCCGTCCAAATCGCCGTCCATAACTGCGGCGGTGTTGCCCGTTTCAAAGTTAGTTCGGTGGTCTTTTACCATACTGTAAGGGTGGAAAACATAGGAACGGATTTGGCTTCCCCAGCCGATTTCCTTTTGAACGCCTTTTAAATCTTCAATTTTTTCTTTCTGTTCACGCTCGGCAATTTCAACCAGCTTGGATTTTAACATTTTCATTGCGGTTGCACGGTTTTTATGCTGAGAGCGCTCGCTTTGACAGGTTACCACTACACCGGTTGGTATGTGGGTAATGCGAATTGCGGATTCGGTCTTGTTAATGTGCTGACCACCCGCACCGCTTGCTCTGTAAGTATCAACTTTTAAATCCTCATCCCGAATATCGATTTCAATATCATCGTCAATTTCGGGCATAACATCGAGCGAGGCAAAAGAGGTGTGTCGTCTGCCGGAAGAATCAAACGGTGATATGCGTACAAGACGGTGAACGCCCTTTTCACATTTTGCATAGCCGTAAGCGTTTAAACCGTCAATTTGGAAGGTAACGCTTTTTATGCCGGCTTCGTCTCCGTCAAGAAGGTCAAGTGTGGTTATTTTAAAACCTCTGCGCTCTGCCCACATGGTATACATTCTGTAAAGCATTTCGCACCAATCTTGGGCTTCGGTTCCGCCCGCACCGCTGTGGAGCGTCAAAATTGCGTTGTTTTTATCATATTTGCCAGTAAAAAGAGTCTCAAGCTTCATTGCCTCAAAGTTTTCCGAAAGGGTTTGAAATCCGTCTTTGATTTCGGAAAGAACGCTTTCATCGTTTGCTTCAACAGCAAGCTCGATAAGTGTCAAAAGGTCATCTCTTTCGGAACAAAGAGCGTCAAATTTCTCAATTTTGCTTTTAAGTCCCTTTATTTTTTGCAGAACCTTGCCGGCTTTGTCCATATCGGAATAAAAATCGGTATCTGCGGTGGATTTTTCCAAAACATCGATTTCTTCAAGAGTTTTTTCGATGTTAAAGTGAATCCCTCAAATCCATAATAGATTTTTCCATGCCAATAAGGCTTAAACGGTATTCGTCAAATTCTATCATCAAATCACATCCTTTAAGTGTTTTCGGGATATTAAAGAAGAAAATCCCAAGGAGTTTCAAGGTTGTTCGGAGCGGCGCTCCGATCCTATTCTTTTCCGAGGCAACAGTTTTTGTATTTTTTGCCGCTGCCGCAGGGACAGGGGTCGTTTCGACCGATTTTGTCCTTTTTAACAATAGGCTTCTTTGCAATTGTGCCGTCGCTGCCGTGGTTTGCGGCAACAGGCTTTGCAACCTCTTGTCGTTCAATTTTATTTTGCGGGAATACATGGAATAAATGACGGACGGTTTCTTCTTTGATTGCGTCAATCATTTCTTCAAACATATCCATAGCTTCAAATTTATATTCAATTACAGGGTCGTGCTGGGCGTAAGCTCTAAGGTTTATACCTTGGCGGAGCTGTTCCATACTGTCGATATGATCCATCCATTTGGAGTCAACAACACGAAGAAGGAGAACACGCTCAACTTCACGAATATTTTCCCCGAAAAGCTCTTCTTTTTCGGCATATTTCTTTTCAATTACAGGCATAAGGTGCTCCGAAAGACTTTCGCCTGTCATACGGTCTAAGGTGTATTCGTCAAAATCAAAGTCGCTGTCTTCGAAATCACCGAAAATTGCCGTAAGATTTTCACGCATAGCAGCCCAATCCCAATCCTCGGAATTTTCACCTGCCGCCGTATATTTGGATATGGTGGCGGAGAGGGTTGCTTCAATCATTTTCTTTATGCTGGAGCTTATGTCAACCCCGTCGAGAACCTCATTACGCTGAGTATAAATCATCTCTCTTTGTTGGTTGTTTACATCATCATATTGAAGAACATGCTTTCTTATGTCAAAGTTTTTGCCTTCAACTCGGGACTGTGCCGTTTCAATTGAATTGGAAACCATACGGCTTTCCAAAGCTTCATTTTCTTCAAAGCCCACAAGCGCCATAACACGCTCGATTTTATCTGCCGCAAACAGACGCATAAGGTCATCTTCCAAAGAAAGATAGAATCTTGATTTTCCTATGTCGCCCTGACGACCGCTTCGTCCTCGAAGCTGGTTATCTATTCGGCGGCTTTCGTGGCGTTCTGTACCCATTATATAAAGTCCGCCGGCTTCCAAAACCTCTTTCTGTTCGGGAATAATTTCGGCTTTGTATTTATCGCTTAGTTCGCTGAACTTAGCTCTGGCTTCGATAATTTCTTCGTTATCGGTTTCTCCGAAGCCTGTTGCTTCACGAATCAGCTCTTCGCTGTAACCCAGGCGTTCCATTTCGCTTTTTGCCATAAATTCGGCATTACCGCCCAGGACAATATCGGTTCCACGGCCTGCCATATTGGTGGCGATGGTTACTGCACCTTTTTTACCTGCTTGAGCAACGATTTCAGCTTCTTTTTCGTGGAATTTTGCGTTAAGCACATTGTGTTTGATTCCCCGTTTTTTAAGAAGAGCCGACAAAGCTTCGGATTTTTCAATAGAAATTGTGCCGATTAAGACAGGCTGACCCTTTTCGTGAGCCTTTAAGGTCTCTTCAACAACCGCATTGTATTTTGCTTTTTCGCTTCTGTAAATAAGGTCGGGAAGGTCTTCTCTCATAAGAGGCTTGTTTGTGGGGATAACCACAACATCAAGCTTGTAAATTTCCTGGAATTCATCTTCCTCGGTCTGTGCGGTACCGGTCATTCCGGATAATTTGCCGTAGAGACGGAAGAAGTTCTGGAAAGTGATGGTTGCAAGGGTTTTGCTTTCGTTTTCAACTTTAACGCCCTCTTTTGCTTCGATTGCTTGATGGAGACCGTCGCTGTAGCGTCTGCCGAGCATTTTTCTGCCGGTAAATTCGTCAACGATTATAACCTGACCGTTTTCAACCACATAATCGATATCTCGGCGCATAGTTCCGTGTGCCTTGATTGCCTGATTGATGTGATGGGAAATCGTCATATTTTCGGGGTCGGTAAGGTTCTCCAAATTAAATGCCTGTTCGGCTTTTTTTACGCCTGAGGCGGTCAAGGTTGCCGTTCTTGCTTTTTCGTCAACCACATAGTCGCAGTCTTGATATATTTCCTCAAAGTCTTGTTTCGCATCGGTTTCCACAACTTTTTTGCATTTTAAGCCTCTGGCAAACATATTTGCCTGTTCGTAAAGTGCTGTAGATTTATCGCCGACACCGGAGATAATAAGAGGGGTTCTTGCTTCGTCAATTAAAATACTGTCGACTTCGTCTACAATCGCATAGGCGTGGCCTCTTTGAACACGGCGTTCTTTGTAAATGACCATATTGTCACGAAGATAGTCGAAGCCCATTTCGTTGTTCGTGCCGTAAGTAATATCCGCAGCATATGCTTCACGGCGCTGAGCGTTATCTTTTTCGTGGATAATAAGA
>CAZTEA010000028.1:0-9847 GCA_964612315.1 uncultured Oscillospiraceae bacterium
AAATTTCTGATGCTATTAGAAAGGGTATTGACGACGCTAAGAAGAACATGATTACAGTTCCTATGGTTGGCACAACAATCCCTCATGAAATCATCGGTGAGTACGGTGCGGGAAGAGTTCTCTTAAAGCCGGCTGCCGAAGGTACAGGCGTTATTGCAGGCGGTCCCGTTCGTGCGGTACTTGAGCTTGCAGGTATTAAAGACATCAGAACAAAGTGTTTGAGAAGCAACAACCCGAAAAATGTTGTTTCCGCAACAGTAGAAGCTTTGGCGGCTCTTAAGAGTATTGAAGAGGTTGCAGAGCTCAGAGGTAAAAAGCCTGAAGAAATTTTAGGTTAAGCCTTATATAACAATGATAGGAGGTTTTTTCCTTGGCTAAAACATTAAAGGTTACACTTACAAAGAGCACAATCGGATGTAAGAAGGACCAGATTGCAACAGTTGAAGCATTAGGTTTAAGAAAGCTTCATCAGTGCGTAGAGAAACCTGATAATGCACAGCTTAGAGGCATGATTTTCAAGGTTTCACACCTTGTAAAGGTAGAAGAGGCGTAAAAAACGCCAATCAGAATAAATCAAAATTGTAAGAGGAGGTGTACTCGATATGAAACTTCATGAATTATCTCCGAGCGAAGGCTCTAAGAAGGATTATTTCAGAGTAGGCAGAGGTCACGGAAGCGGCAACGGCAAAACATCCGGTCGTGGACATAAAGGTCAGAATGCCCGCAGCGGCGGTGGTGTTCGTCCCGGATTTGAAGGTGGACAGATGCCTATTTACAGAAGACTTCCCAAACGAGGATTTACAAATATTTTCGCAAAGGAATATGTTTCTGTTAATGTTGACGCATTAAATAAACTTGAAAACGGAACTGAGGTTACGGCAGAAGTTTTAAAGGCAAACGGAATTATTTCCAAGGTTTGTGACGGTGTTGTTATTTTGGGCCGTGGCGAGCTTACAAAGTCTTTAAATGTTAAGGCTGTAAGATTCAGCAAAACAGCTGAAGAAAAAATTACTGCTGCCGGCGGAAAGGTTGAGGTGATATAAGATGTTGGAAACAATTAGAAATGCGTGGAAAATTGTTGAACTCAGAAAAAAACTCTTATATACACTTTTAATGCTCGTTATTTTCCGTTTAGGTTCGGCAATTCCCGTACCGCTTCTTGATCCTGATGCGATGAAGGCTATATTTTCCAATAAGGAAAATACCCTTTTGGGATTTATAAATGTTGTATCCGGCGGTGCATTCCAAAATGCAACAATTTTTGCAATGGGTATTACACCGTATATTAACTCATCGATTATTTTGCAGCTCTTGTGTGTGGCAATTCCCGCACTTGAAAGAATGCAAAAGGACGGCGAAGAGGGCAGAAAGAAAATTGCTCAGCTTATGAGATACGGAACAATCGTTTTGGCTCTTATTCAAGCAATCGGTCTTTACTTTATGTTAAGAGGCGCTCTTTCCGACCAGACTTGGAAAGCAGCTGTTGTAATCATTACAACTTTTGTTGCAGGAACCGCATTTTTGATGTGGCTCGGTGAGCAGATTACGGAAAAAGGCATCGGCAACGGTATTTCCATGATTATCTTTGCCGGTATCGTATCCAGAGGTCCGCAGCTTATTATGTCTTTGGGAACTTTCGCAAGCGGAAAGAATTACGGTTGGGCAATTATTATCGCTATTTTGGCGGTTGCAATTGTTGTTATCGGCTGTGTTGTTGCATTCAACGAAGCTGAAAGAAGAATACCGGTTCAGTACGCAAAGAGAGTTGTCGGCAGAAAAATGTATGGCGGACAGAGCACGCATATTCCGATTAAGGTTGTTGCGGCAGGCGTTATGCCTATCATTTTCGCAATGTCGATTATGTCCTTCCCCGGAACGATTGCTTCTTTCTTCGGAAAGACAGAGGCTTCCGGCGGATTTATCGGCTGGCTGCTCAAGTATATTTTCTCACCTAACGCAATTGCTTACGGTGTAATATACTTCTTCCTGATTTTGTTCTTCACATATTTCTATACAGCCATTCAGTTCAATCCCGTTGAAATGGCTAACAATATGAAGCAGAACGGCGGATTTGTTCCGGGTATTCGTCCCGGTCGTCCCACATCGGAATATATAAACAGAGTATTGTCCAAAATCACTTTGGTTGGTGCTATCTTCTTGGCTATCATTGCCGTATTGCCGATTTTCATGAACACAGCGGTTGGTATTTCAGGCTTCGCTATCGGCGGAACTTCAATACTCATCGTAGTAGGTGTTGCTCTTGAAACGGTTAAACAGCTTGAATCCCAGATGCTTATGCGTCACTATAAAGGATTTTTGGAATAATTAGGTGACTTAAACAGGGGATTGCCCTAAGCGAACGGCTTTTGGGCAAGCCCCTTGTGGAGTTTTTAAACCTATAAGAAAATTTTGACCTTTTCGGTCGAATATGAAGAATTTTAAATGCGGATTTTTCGCAAAGAGAAGTTCAAAACGGCAGAGTTTTGTGTTTTTGAAATTTTGCCGATGATTTATCGGATTGATTTAATTATTGAAAGGATTGAAGTGGTTTATGAAACTTATTATTTTGGCGGCTCCCGGTGCAGGAAAGGGAACACAGGCGGAGTTGCTCTCCAAACACTTTAGTATACCAACGATATCCACAGGTGCGATTTTAAGAAAGAACATCAGTGATGGAACAGAGCTTGGGAAAATTGCGAAACAGTATATCAATGACGGCAAATTTGTGCCGGACGATGTGATGATAAAGGTTGTTGAGGACCGTTTGTCAAAAGAAGACTGTAAAGGCGGCTTTATTTTGGACGGTTTTCCCAGAACACTTGCTCAGGCACAGGCGCTGGAACAGTCTGAAATCAACATCGATACGGTTTTAACCATAAATGTTGCGGACGAAACCATTATCGAAAGATTGGGTGGAAGACTTGAGTGCAGTCAATGCGGAAGCACCTATCACAAGGTTCACAATGCTCCGAAAGTTGAGGGTGTATGCGATAAATGCGGCGGTAAATTGGTTACAAGAGCCGATGATACACCGGAAACCATTAAAGAGCGTCTTAAAACTTATTATGAGCAAACAGCACCCCTTAAAGATTTTTATGAAAACAAGGGCATATTAAAGGTTGCCGAGGGCAAAGAAAATATTGCCGATACCACGGCAGAAGTTTTAAAGGCTCTTTCGTGAGGTTAAAAGGATTATGATAAATATTAAGTCAAAATCTGAAATCGAACTTATGAAAATTGCGGGTCGAGTAACGGGAGAAGCTCTCAAAATGGTGGAAGAAGCCGTTAAGGTGGGTGTTACAACCGCTGAGCTTGACCGTATTGCGGAGAAATATATAAGAAGTCAGGGCTGCATTCCGTCCTTTAAAAATTACGGCGGATTTCCCGGAAGTGTTTGCGCCAGCGTAAACGATGTTATCATTCACGGATTTCCCGACAACACTCCTCTTTCGGAGGGGGATATTGTAAGCATTGATGTGGGCGCTTGCTATAAAGGCTATCACGGCGATGCCGCAAGAACCTTTGGTGTAGGCAAGATTGACGAGGAAAGTCGCCGCTTGATTGATGTTACAAAGGAAAGCTTTTTTCGGGGGATTGAATTTGCCAAAGAGGGATACCGTGTAGGCGACATTTCCGAAGCGGTTCAAAAATATGCCGAGGGTGAAGGCTTTGGTGTTCTCAGAGATTACTGCGGCCACGGCGTGGGAAGTCAGCTTCACGAGGAGCCCGATGTTCCCAATTATGTGACAAGACAGAGAGGTCCGAGACTGCGCAGCGGAATGGTTATTGCTGTTGAACCTATGATAAATATGGGCAAAAAGGAATATTATGTTGCGGACAATGAATGGGCTGTTCTGACGGCGGACGGAAAACCGTCGGCACATTATGAAAATACAGTTCTTATAACAAAAGACGAACCTGTTTTGCTTACTTTGATTGATTAAATGGAGGAAAAAATGGGTACTTGTGATGAATTTCACTTGGGCGACATAGTAACTTCCCGGTCGGGACGAGATAAAAATCGCTATTATGTTGTTATGTATGCCGAAAACGGTTTTGTTGGAATTTGCGACGGAGATTTGCATAAAACCGATAAAATTAAAAGAAAAAATCAGAAACATATAAAATCCACAGGTAGTTTCTGCGAATATGTTCGAGGAAAGCTGGAAAACGGAGACAAGGTTACAAACTCCGAGCTTCGGCGCTCTATCGGCGAATTTGAGGAAAAGCTGCGAGGATAACATAGAGAGGGGGGTTTTTTGTGGCAAAGGAAGATGTACTTGAGGTTGAAGGTACGGTACTTGAGGCGCTGCCAAATGCGATGTTTCAGGTAGAGCTTGAAAACGGACACAAAATTTTGGCGCATATTTCGGGAAAACTCAGAATGCACTATATAAGAATATTGCCCGGTGACAAAGTTACCGTTGAAATTTCACCGTATGATTTGACAAAAGGTCGTATTACATGGCGAGCAAAGTAAAAAAAGATTATAAAATACGGAAAAAGTCTTGACAAATTGGGACTTTGTTGGTATAATAGTTAGGTTAGTAATGTGCAATTGCATTTTACTGATAATTTCTATAGGAGGTGAAGGAAATGAAAGTAAGCCCTTCAGTAAAACCTATCTGTGAAAAGTGTAAAATAATTAGAAGAAAAGGCAAAGTTATGGTAATCTGCGAAAACCCTCGTCACAAGCAAAAGCAGGGTTAAGAGAAGCATAAAATGCGTTTTCGGGAGCAGGGTTAGGCTTATAAACCACTTTGAAATGTTTTTTGAAACCTTATGGAGGGCAATAAAAGCCCAGCGGAAAACTTTCGTGTAAGCTGATGTTTCAAAGGAGAAAAGCCTTTGAAGATAAGTGAAATTCTGTTCCATACTTTTCAAAAAATAAATTTATACGGAGGTGAATTGGAGTATGGCACGTATAGCAGGTGTTGACTTACCAAACGAGAAGAGAGTTGAGATCGGATTAACCTATATATTCGGTATCGGCTTATCCACATCAAAGAAAATCTTGGCTGCAACGGGTATTAACCCCGACACAAGAGTTCGTGATTTAACAGAGGATGAAGTTTCAGCCCTCAGAGCTGAAATCGATAATTACAGCGTTGAAGGTGATCTTCGTCGTGATGTTGCTCTTGATATCAAGCGTCTTATTGAAATCAACTGTTACAGAGGTCTTCGTCACAGAAAGAGCCTTCCTGTAAGAGGTCAGCGTTCAAAGACAAATGCAAGAACAAGAAAAGGCCCGAGAAAGACAATGGCCAATAAGAAGAAATAATACTTTTGATTGAATTTGGAATTTGCGCATGGCGCATCTTCAGGAGGTGAATTAACTATGGCAAAGGCAGTAAAGAAAACCAGACGTCGTAGAGAAAAGAAAAATATAGAACGCGGTGCTGCTCATATCAAGTCTACATTTAACAATACAATTGTTACAATTACAGACACAGAAGGTAATGCACTTTCATGGGCATCAGCCGGCGGCTTAGGCTTCAGAGGCTCAAGAAAGAGCACACCGTTTGCAGCTCAGATGGCTGCAGAAACAGCAGCAAAGGCTGCTATGGAGCACGGCCTTAAATATGTTGAAGTATATGTTAAGGGTCCGGGAAGCGGCAGAGAAGCTGCTATCCGTGCACTTCAGGTTGCAGGACTTGAAGTTAATATGATTAAAGATGTTACACCTATTCCTCACAACGGTTGCAGACCGCCAAAGAGAAGAAGAGTATAATACAGGAGGTGAATTGTAAATGGCAAGATATACTGAATCAGTTTGCAGAATATGCAGACGAGAAGGACATAAATTGTTCTTAAAGGGTGACAGATGTTACTCAGACAAGTGCGCAATGACAAGACGCGCATACGCTCCGGGTCAGCACGGCCAGGGTCGTCACAAGCTCTCCGGCTACGGAATGCAGCTTCGTGAAAAGCAGAAGGTTAGACGCGCATACGGTATTTTGGAAAAGCAGTTTGCTCATTATTTTGAGCTTGCTAATAAAAAGCAGGGTGTTACAGGTGAAAACCTTTTAACTCTCATCGAAAGAAGACTTGACAATGTTGTTTACAGACTCGGACTTGCAGTTTCAAGACCTGAGGCAAGACAACTCGTATCACACGCACACTTTTTAGTAAACGGCAAGAAGGTTAATATTCCTTCTTATCTCGTTAAGGTTGGCGATGTTATCACAGTTGCCGAGACAAGCCGTAAGAGCGCTAAGCTCGATGCAATTCTCGCTTCAACAGAGGGAAAAGCAGTTCCGAAGTGGCTTGATATGAACAGAGAAACATTGGAAGCTAAAGTCGTTGCATTTGCGGAAAGAGATGATATCGATCTTCCTATCGAAGAGCACCTTATCGTCGAACTTTACAGCAAATAATACGCATAGCCCAAACGCTTGGGCTAAGGCCCTAATGGATTTGTACAAAAGTACATTCGTAAAACAGAGTAGAATATAAGGAGGGCTAAAAATGATTGAAATCGAAAAACCAAAGGTTGAGTGTATTTCCATTTCCGAGGACGAGAAATACGGCAAGTTTGTCGTTGAACCCTTGGAAAGAGGTTACGGTATAACTCTCGGAAACTCTCTCAGAAGAATCCTTTTGTCATCACTTCCGGGTGTTGCTGTTACATCAATTAAAATTGAGAACATCAACCACGAATTTTCCACAATTCCCGGTGTTACTGAGGATGTTACGGAGATTATTCTTAATATCAAATCTTTAGCGGTTAAGCTTCACGCTGACGGTCCGAAAACGGTTTATATTAACCATGAAGGTGCCGGTGAAATTTGCGCAAGAGATATTAAGTGCGATTCCGATGTTGAAATTATAAACGGCGATTTGCATATTGCAACTCTTAACGAGGATGCTAAGCTGTTTATGGAGCTTACTTTGGATAAAGGCAGAGGCTATGTTTCCGCCGATAAGAATAAACAGTCCCTTCAGCCGATTATCGGTTTGATTCCTGTTGATTCGATTTATACGCCTGTTGAAAAGGTTAACTATACGGTGGAAAACACCAGAGTTGGTCAGATAACAGACTATGACAAGCTTATTTTGGAAGTTTGGACAGACGGAACAATCAATCCGCCGGACGCTGTAAGCCTTGGTGCAAAAATTATGAACGAACATCTTAATTTGTTCATTGATTTGTCAGACAGCGCCAAAAATACAGAAATTATGGTTGAAAAAGAACAGAGCAAGAAAGAAAAAGTTCTTGAAACAACTATCGAAGAACTCGACTTATCAGTTCGTTCGTATAACTGTCTTAAGAGAGCAGGCATCAATACTGTTCAGGATTTGACAACAAGATCAGAGAACGATATGGTTAAAGTCAGAAACCTCGGCCGTAAATCCTTGGAGGAAGTTATTGCAAAGCTTGACTCTATGGGACTTGCTCTTGCAAACGACGAGGAATAATCCATTTAAAAGACTTCACCTTTATTAAAGGTGACCGAATTATTTGAAAGAGGTGAATAGTATGGCAAGCCAGAGAAAATTGGGCAGACCGACAGACCAGAGAATAGCAATGCTTAGAAGCCTTACAACTTCTTTCCTTGAAAACGGCAAAGTTGAAACCACTCTTGCTCGTGCAAAGGAAGTTCAGAAGTTAGCTGATAAAATGATTACTCTCGGTAAGAAGAACACTCTTCACACAAGAAGACAAGCACTCGCTTGGATAACAAAGGAAGATGTTGTTACAAAGTTATT
Organism: uncultured Oscillospiraceae bacterium; assembly: GCA_964612315.1. Classification (GTDB taxonomy): domain Bacteria; phylum Bacillota; class Clostridia; order Monoglobales; family Monoglobaceae; genus SIG454. The sequence goes on from CAZTEA010000028.1 coordinate 7,711, forward strand.
CGCTGAAATCGCTCCCAAATACGCAGAGCGTAACGGCGGTTATACAAGAGTTATAAAGGTTGGACCCAGACGCGGTGACGCAGCTGAGGTTGCGGTTCTCGAACTCGTTTAATTAAAAATAAATCCGCAGAAGTTTTGCTTCTGCGGATTTTTTGTATGCTTTTTGAATCAATTCTGCGGATTTTTATTGCTGAATTTGTTGCACAGACTGCTGACTTTGCTGATTTGGGTTAATATTGGGAGTTGCAAAGCAGTATTTGCAGTTGGTACAGAAATTTTGGTTAATTTTGCAGAGAGTTTTGCATATCGGGCACACTTTCATGTTGGGATTAAACGCCTTGGCTGTGGTTTTGTTTTTTCCGCTTCGAGTTAAAAGAATAACGATAAGGACAAGGGTGATAATCAAAATAACAATTGCAATCAGGGCAAGGTGAAGTAAAGAAGCCATAATAAACTTCCTTTCAAAATTTAAAATCATAATTTAAATGAAGTATAGCACATTTTTAAATATTTGTCCATATCTTTTTTGTGGGCGCAATTGATGTATTGCAAATCAAAATTTATTTCGCTATATACAAATAAATAAGCATATGTTATAATTATATCATCTCTTTGAGAGTTGGAGGATTATGAGCGAACGAGAAAGGAAAGTTGATATGAAAAATGCATCTGAAAAATTTGACATTTACTATGATAGCTTAACTGAAGCGGATTGGTTCTCTTCATTGCATTCGGCTTTTGATATTAGTGACAACAATTATCACATAATCGCAAAGCGAGGAAATAATCCCCCTTTAATTGACAAAATTGCAGAATATGACAAGCCGGATATTATTCTGGTTCATAATAATAAACCGTTGTTGGTTATTGAAATTACGCAAGAGGTTCCGACCGGACATAATGTGGGACAAAGGTTTGCAAGATTGGTTAGAGCTATAGAATTAGGAATACCTACAATATATTATTTCCCATTTGATGCTAAAAAGCACGGTGATTATGCCGGTATATGCAATCTGAATATTCGTTTGTTAGAGGCTGCACAAAAAATATTAGAGATACATAAAACCCCATTGCTTTGTGTAAATTGGCCTACTGACATAAATGGAGAAATTATTATCGATGGAACCGAAAATGATGCTATTATAGAAATTTTAGCATCTTATGTGGATAGTGGGTTTGATAAAAATTGTCAGGGTATAGTCAAACATTTAGCGTATATGCAGGCAGAATATAGCCGAAGGTTGAAAAACAGACCCTCATATTCAAAATTGCCACCATCTGTATCAAAGGAACAAACATCTGAATTTATTCGTAAGTATGAATTAAAAAATGTTCCATCTTCTTTTGCGACTCGACCATATACATACATTTATCGTATCAATATGTCTCCGGATAAATGTAAACGGCAAGACCCTTATACTGGGACCGCTTTTATATATGACTATATTGCTTGCAGGACTGGAGTAAATATTTCAGATAAAACTAGTAATATAGTATTGCATTTCCCGAAATTAACTGTAGATATATGGAATAAAAAGAACCCTAATGACCGGACAACAAAAAGCTGTAACTGGTATCTTACCGCAAATATGTTGCTTCTAAAAGATGGAAGTATTTTTATCAGAGGCTGAGAATTATGAAAATTTTAACAGAAGAAGAAGTATATAACGGTGCCAAAAGATGGTTGCGCAATAATAATTATAATGTCCTCGCAGGTCAACCGGCGAGAGGGGTTGACCATTTGCCTGTAATTGAAATAAAAATGCCTACCGGCAATAAGGGTAGTAGTTATTCATATAAACCGGATTTGGTTGCGTTCAAGAATGGCATTTTTTATATAGTGGAATGTAAGCCTGCATATAATGAGGGTGATAGACAAAAGATACTAGACGTTCTCAATTCAAAAGACCGATTAAGAAATTTTTATGAGGAGCTTTCGCAGTATCAGTTGCTAAACAGAGCAGGATTTGTTGGAAGTTTAGAAAGGTTTTATAATTCTGTATGCGGTATTTTAGCTTTTAGCGGAGTGCCGAATTCTGTATGCGAAATGGCGCAATTGGTTGTTGAAGATTGGAAAGGAAATGCAAAGATGATATAAGAATTAAGCAGTAGGAGTTCCTAATGCTTAATTCTTGAC
>CAZTEA010000029.1:0-9830 GCA_964612315.1 uncultured Oscillospiraceae bacterium
TTAAGCGGCTTAACAACAATAACGCTCAGGGCGAATATTATCTGACGGACACCATCGAAATTCTTTTGTCCGACGGAGAAAATGTAGGGGCTGAAATAATTGATTACGACTCTATTTTGGGAGTCAACGACAGAATACAGCTTTCCGTTGCCGAAGCTATGTTAAACCGCCGAAATGTGGAAAAAATTATGTTATCGGGCGTTTCCGTTATCAATCCTGCCGCAACCTACATCGGCTCCGATGTAAGCGTTGGCATGGATAGCGTTATCTATCCCGGAACAATTTTAGAAGGCAAGGTTTCTATCGGAAACAACTGCGTTATCGGACCGGACAGCAAAATAACCAACTCAAAAATCGGAGACAACACTCAAATCATAAAATCCGTCGTTACGGAAAGTGAAGTGGGCAGCAATGTTAATGTTGGACCTTTTGCTTATATGCGCCCGAACTCAAAAGTCGGAGATAATGTTAAAATCGGAGATTTTGTCGAAATCAAAAATGCCAACATCGACAACGGCACAAAGGTTGCTCATTTAACCTATGTGGGCGATGCGGATGTAGGCAAAAATGTAAACTTCGGCTGCGGCACGGTTGTTGTTAACTACGACGGAAAAAACAAGCACAGAACCACAATAGGAGACGATGTTTTTGTGGGCTGTAACACAAATCTTGTTTCGCCCGTTACCGTTAAAAACGGCGCATTTACAGCCGCAGGTTCAACCATTACCGACACGGTTCCCGAAAATGCTCTGGCAATCGCAAGGGCAAAGCAAGTAAACAAAGAAAACTGGACAAAACCAAAAGACAGATAAAAGAGGTAAAAATATGTATATCATCGCAGGGCTCGGAAATCCCGGCAGAAATTACACTGGAACACGGCACAACATAGGCTTTGACGCCATTGACACAATCGCTTCCGAAAACAATATAAAATTCAACAAAACCAAATTCAAAGCAGATATCGGTGAAGGCACAATCGGCGGCGAAAAAGTAATTTTGGCAAAGCCTCAAACCTTTATGAATTTAAGCGGAGAAAGCATTCGGCCTTTGCGTGATTGGTATAAAATTCCCGACGAGAATATAATTATAATACATGACGATATTTCCCTCCCCTTAGGAAAGCTTCGCCTGAGGGGAAAGGGAAGCGCCGGCGGGCACAACGGAATGAAGAGCATTATATATCAACTCGGCACGGACATTTTCCCCAGAATAAAAATCGGCGTTGGAGCGCCGCCCGATGCGGACTATGATTTAGCTGATTTTGTTTTGGGCAAATTTTCCAAGAACGAAGTGGAAATTCTTATTCAAACCGTTATTAAAGCTGCCGATGCTGTTGAAAGCATAATCAAAAACGGCGTGGAGAAAACCATGTCGAAATTCAACGGGTAAAAATTATGAACGGCTTTTTAAAAATTGCCCGAGCGCTTGCGGATTTTTCCGAGCTTTGCAACGGGCTTCAAAATAAAATAACTCCGATAAATCTTGTGGGCGTAGCGGATTCTGTTCGTGCCCATTTTATTTCTTGTGTTTCAAAACAGCTTAACAAACGGGCTTTCGTGATTGCCGAAAACGATTTAAGTGCACGGCGCATACTGGAGGATTTAAACTTTTTTTCAGCGGGAGAAACTCTTTATTTTCCCTCCTCCGACTTGCTTTTTTACGATGTTGAAGCCACAAGCCAAGATATTAAAAATCAGCGCCTTAAAGTTTTAAGCGCCCTAACCTTTTCTCCCGAAAAATATCATATAGTAACCACTCGGAGAGCGATTTGCGAAATAACGGCACAGCGCAGTCTGTACTCCTCATTATGCCGCACACTTTCCGTCGGAGACGAGGTTAATCTTGACAAATTGCGTAGCATTTTTACAGATTTGGGATATACCTTCGAAAATGAAGTTGACGGAATCGGACAATGCGCTTTTCGAGGCGGAATTTTCGATTTTTTCCCGCCCGGCGAAGACTATGCTGTAAGAGTAGAGCTTTTCGACACCGAAATCGATTCCATTCGTCTTTTTTCGCCCGAAAGTCAAAGAACTGTTGAGAATACCGACTCGGTCCTCTTAACCCCCGCAGGCGAAATTTTATTAGACGATGAAAAGCGAACGATTTTATCGAACTTTTTGGAAAACGAAGCCGAAAAAGCCGAGAAAGTCGGTGACGAAGCAAATATGAATTTAAGCCGAATTTTGCATCGTGACAAGGAAAGAATCGAGGAAAAAATCAGTTTCCCCTCCATTCACAAATACATCCCGATTTTGTACACATCGCCCGTATCCGTTACTGATTACTTGGGCGAAAACCATATAATTTTTGCCGATGAGCCGGGAAAGCTTTCGGAATCGGCAAAAATTGAAGAAAATGAATTTTTCGAAGATATTCAAGCTCTTTTAAACCGAGGCATCATTCCGAAAACCTCTTTCAATTATCGAAAGAATTTTTCAAAAACCATCAAGAGTCTTACAAAGCTGCCCTTTGTGGGAATGAGCAGTCTTTCCCATTCCTGTCCGGATTATACACCGAAGCAGACCATAAATCTCACTTCAAAGGGGATTAACGACTACCACGGGAAGATGGAATTTTTCTTCGATGCCCTTTCCTTCTACAAAAAAAGCGGATATAAAACGATTATTCTTGCCGGTACTGAAGGCAGAGCCGAAAATCTTTGCCGCACCCTTTTTGACGAAGGATATGAAGCCACTTATTCAAAAACTCTTGACGACATTCCGAAAAAAGGACAAATCGTTGTATCCTGTGGAAGTCTTATCCACGGATTTGAATATCCGCTTATCCGAACGGTTATTATTTCCGACCGTGAAATTTTCGGAAGCGGCAAGAAAAAACGCCGCAAATACAAAGTAGAGCAAAGAGATAAAATCAGCAATTTTTCCGACCTTTCCGTTGGGGATTATGTTGTTCACCAAAGTCACGGTATCGGAAAATATATGGGAATGACCGAGCTTGAAGCCGGCGGAATTAAGCGGGATTATCTGAAGCTTTTGTATAAGGGCAACGATGTTTTATATGTTCCGACCGACCAACTTAATATGATATACAAACATACGGCAAAAGAGGGTTCTTCCGTTCGACTTAACACTTTGGGCGGTTCGGATTGGTCAAAAACGAAACAGCGTGTTAAAAAATCCTGTGAAGACATTGCAGATGAGCTTATAGCCCTTTACGCTGCCCGTGAATCAATCCAGGGCGTTCAATGTGCAAAAGACGACGATTGGCAAAGAATGTTTGAAGCCGCTTTTCCTTACGACGAAACCGACGACCAGCTTCAAAGCGTTGCCGAAATCAAGGCAGATATGGAAAGAAGCCGCCCAATGGACAGACTTTTGTGCGGCGATGTGGGCTACGGCAAAACCGAGGTGGCAATGCGTGCTGCTTTTAAATCGGTTATGAACGGGTATCAAGTTGCCTACCTTGTTCCCACAACAATTTTGGCAAGTCAGCACCAAAATACTTTCCGACAAAGAATGAAAGATTTTCCCATAAAAATAGCTATGCTTTCAAGGTTTAACACCCCATCCGAGCAAAAGGAAATCATAAAAGGCTTAAAAACGGGCGAGATTGACATTGTTATCGGCACTCACAAGCTGCTTAACAAAACCATCGAATATAAAAATCTTTGGCTTTTAATTATTGACGAGGAACAGCGTTTCGGCGTAAAACACAAGGAACAAATAAAAGAGCTGCGTCAAAACATTGATGTACTTACCCTTTCCGCAACACCAATCCCCCGAACATTGCATATGTCTATGTCGGGGATTCGGGATATGAGCGTAATTGCCCAACCTCCCGGAGAGCGCTATCCCGTTGCCACCTATGTTCTGGAGTACGACAGAGAGATTATCCGTGAAGCAATTAACCGAGAAATCGGCAGAGGTGGTCAGATTTACTATCTTTACAATCGAGTATCGGGCATATATAAAGTTGCCGAAGAAATTTCCGCAATGATTCCCGGCGCCAAGGTAGCGGTTGCTCACGGCAAAATGAAAGAAAGCGAACTGGAACAAATTATGATGGATCTTTACCGAGGCGAAACGGACATTTTAATTTGCACCACCATAATTGAGACGGGACTTGATATTCCCAATGTGAATACCATTATCATTGAAGATTCCGACCGTCTGGGGCTTTCTCAACTTTACCAGCTTCGAGGCAGAGTAGGGCGTTCGGACAGATTGGCGTACGCCTACCTCACTTTCAGGCGCAACAAAGTGCTTACCGAGGATGCGGAAAAACGCCTTCGTGCGGTTAAGGAATTTACCGAATTCGGCTCCGGTTTCAAAATTGCCCTGCGTGACCTGGAAATTCGTGGTATGGGCAATCTTATCGGCGCCGCACAAAGCGGACATATGGACTCTGTCGGCTACGAAATGTACTGTAAAATTCTTGAAAAAGCAATAAATTCCCATAAGGGGCTTGAAACCAAAGAGCAAACCGAAACTCTTATCGACCTTCCAATTAACGCTTTTATCCCCGAAGCATATATAAAGGCCCATGCTCAAAGACTCTCGCTTTATAAGAGAATTGCGGCAATCGAAAACGAAGATGATAAAAGCGATGTTTTGGACGAGCTTCTCGACCGCTACGGTGAACCGCCCGTATCTGTTGAAAATTTAACGGAAATTGCCCTTATAAAAAATATGGCATCAAACAAAAATTTTACAGAAGTCGTTCTTCGTGACAATATTTTAAAACTGTATTTTTGCGAAAGCAATCCGCCCGAAACGGATAATATGGTTTCGCTGGCGCTGAGTGACCCGTTAAATGTCGCAATTCGCAACGGCAAAAAACCGTATTTTGAATTTAAGCTAAACCTCGACAAAAACACCAAAAGTTCACTTATGTTTATCAAAAAAGCTATTGAAAAGCTATAGTATATGTGTTATAATTGACACATATCCAGGAGGTAAATATATGAGAGAAGAACGATACTCGGCCGGAAAAAGCATTGTAAAATATTTGACGGATGAAAAAGGCAGAACCACTTTTTTGATTGTCCCGAAAAGCTGTGAAGATAAAATACAGGAGCAATGGAATATAAAGTCCGAACCTTTTAATCCCCGTGCAAGATATATGCACCATTTTGAATTGGGATGTCTTGCATATGTGCACATATGCGGCAAAAATCCCGATCGTCTGGGTCGCTCCTTAAAGGCATCTGATTTTGTTATGGTCAACCGTGAGCATATAAATAAATCAGGAAACGAAGCAATCGTTACACATTTAAAAAATGCCGATAATCTTCTGTTGAAGCACACATTGACATTTGAAAGCGAAAACGGCGGTTTTAAAGTTGATACGGAGCTTACAAACAAAAGCGGCAAGGCAGTAAAGATAGATATGATATCAAGCTTTACTCTTGACAATTTAAGTCCAATGCAAAAAGACGATGCTCCCAACAAATATAGATTTCACCGATTTTTAAGCGGTTGGAGTATGGAGGGTCGCCACAAGGTTGAAACCATCGAGGATATGAACCTTGAAAAAACCTGGGCAGGATTCAACTGCGGAAGCGAACGCTTCGGTTCTCTTGGCGGATATCCAACGGGAAAATACTTCCCTATGGCTGTTTTTGAGGATACGGAGGCCGGCATTTGCTGGGCGGCAGCAATTGAAAATAACTGTACCTGGCAAATGGAGCTTACCCGAAACGGAAATACTCTTTCATTCAGCGGTGGCTTGGGTGACGGTGAATTTTGCGGTTGGAATAAGGTTATAAATAACGGCGATAGTTTTAAAGCGCCTACGGCTTATATTTCCTGTGTGAAAGGTGAGGCAAAGGACGCCTGCGAAGCGATACTTGACATCCAGGATAAGCCGAAATCTCTTGATGTGGTGTTTAACGAATATTGCACAACATGGGGCAAGCCTACGCAAGAAAAAATGTTGTCCTATTGTAAAACATTAAAAGGGCTTGGTGTAAAATATGCGGTAATAGATGCAGGTTGGAGCAAAACCGGATGTGAGCAGGACAGCAACGGCGAATGGAATGTAGACACAAGCATCTTCCCCGATATAAAAGATATGACAAGACAGATGCGTGAAATGGGAATCATCCCCGGTATCTGGTTTGAATTTGAAGTTACCACCAAAGGCTCAAGGCTTTATGAACCTGAATATGATTTTATGAAGCTTAAGGATAACGGCAAGGTAATTGATACCGGTTATTTCAGATCCTATTGGGATTTCAGACGCAACGATGTAAGAGAGTACTTAAGTGAAAAGGTAATTAAGTTCTTAAAAGAGAATGGCTTCGGATATATAAAGGTAGACTACAACGGCAATCCCGGCATCCGTGTTGATGGCGAAGAATCCGGCGCAGAGGAGCTGCGAAAACACTATGCGGCGGTAAGAGAATTCTTTATCCAAATGAAGAAAAAAATTCCTGATTTGGTTATTGAAAATTGTGCTTCCGGCGGAAATCGACTTGAACCTTCAATGATGAATGTATCGGATTTGGCTTCTTTCTCTGATGCGCATGAGGCTGTGGAAATACCGTATATTGCGGCAAATCTGCATAGTCTTATTGTTCCCTCAAAAGAACTTATCTGGGCGGTTGTTCATTCCGATGACGATAAAGACAGACTTGTTTATTCCTTGGCGGCAACATTTTTGGGTCGTATGTGTTTGTCGGGAGAAATTGATAATATGCAGGATTGGCAAAAAGATATAATAAAGCAAAGTATTGCTTTTTATAACAAGCTCAGCAATATTATATTACAAGGTAAAACAGATGTGTCAGGTAGCAGAGGAAAGTCAATGCGTCACCCCGAAGGCATTCAAATCGTAAAAAGATATACCGATAACGAGATATTGGTGGTATATCACGGGTTTGAAAATGCGGTCGGCGAATTTGAGGTTGAAATTCCGGACGGGTTTAAACGAAAAGACAGTTTCTATGATGAAGCGGCAGAGGTGTTGCCGGGTAAGATTATAATAAAAGATGTAAAAGATTTTTCGGCAGGGGCAATCTTGCTGGAAAGAGCATAAAACAAAACTATAATTATAAATTGAAGCACGCAAAATTGACCTAACCGTCAGCGAAAAGGCGAATTTAATTTAACTTTCATATCGGCAAACACCGATTTTGTAATCAAACTAATTTAGTCGCACAGGGAAAGCCCTATGTGCGCAAGGAGGATTTATAATATGTGGAAATGCAGTAAATGTGAGACTCTTAACGATGGTGAAAATTGTACCGTTTGCGGAGAGCCGAAAGGCAAAAATGTTGAAATTATTAAAAATGGCGGAAATGACCAACCAAATACCAATGAGTGTCAAGACAGTCTCGCTCAAGAAAGTGTACACGATGAAAATATCATTGAAGAGGCAAAAGCTTCCGAAGCAGCTCTCGACGAAGAAACCGATGACGGCTCTTGGCTTTGTCCCGTTTGTCAATCCAAATGCAAAGACGACGTATGCCCCTTCTGCGGAAGCGTAAAACCTATCTTTGTGGAAAAAGCCCCCAAAAAGATGTCGTCCAAAAAAATTATTGCAAGCGTTGCCATTGCCCTTGTTGTAATTTTGCTGGCAGGCGGATTTGTTTATTATCAGCTTAAGAAGAATGTTAAGCCCGACGGAGAAAACGGCACAATAACATACGAAAATATTAAAAATACGGTTGACTCCGTTTGGAGCGATGATGTTGCCCTCATTATAAACGGCAACGAAGTTTCCCAATCTATGTTTAACAGCTTTCTCTCAACTGCGGCACTTGATTATCAGTATCAGTACTGTAGCGATGAATACGGCTCTTTGGACGAAGATAAGCTCAGCAGCTTTAAATGGACGGATATTGCCGACAAGGAAACCGGCGAAACTCACCAAGAAAAGGCAATTGCCGATGCCGTAAACCGCTGTGTTGAATACTATGCCATAACAGATTTTGCAAATAAAAATAATATGAAAATCAGCGATGATGACAAAAAGGCAATTGAAAAAAATATAACCGATATCAAAGAAAACTACGGTGATGATTTGGACAAGGTTGTTAAAATGAACGGTTATAATTCGTTTAAACAGTTGGAAGAGCATATCACCTTTATGTCAAATACAGGTTACTATGCGCAAACCATTGAGAAAAATGTTGACAAGTATTTGGAAAAAGACACTTCGGTTTACAACTTTGAAGATCCCAAATATGTCACTTTCTCATATATAGTTTGCGACGATAAGTCCAAAGCAAAAGAAGCTCTTAAAAAGGCAAAAAAAGCAAAAGACTTTAAAGAGCTTGCAAGCGAATACAGTATTGACGGTCAAGAAAGCGAAGACTTAACCGCAATGAAAGGAATGCTTCCCGAAGCCCTTGAAGACGCCGCATTTAAGCTTAAAATCGGCGAAATCAGTGATATTATCGAGGACTCAGGCACTTACTACATCTTAAAGAGAAACACCAGCGTATACACTATTATGGAATATTTACAAAGAAGTGCAACCGTTCGCATCAACGATACGGTTGAAAACGCTGAAATAAAGGTAGACTACAAAGAAATGGTGGAATACGATAAACAGCTTCGTGAAAAACAAGCCGAAAATACTCAAGCTGCCGCAACCCAAGAATAATAAATCACAAAAAGACTGCTTTGCCGACAAGCAAGACAGTCTTTTTATTTGGAAAAAATCAACTACACTAATCGTTTTTTTCTTTATCTCTGGCAAATTTTTGAACGCCCCAAACCCCTATTATTATCATAAGAGAAAATGCGGTATTTTGCAGGGTAAGCGGTGTTTCCTTTAAAATAACAATTCCGGCAAAAATCGAAACCACAGTTATGATATTGGAAAACACGGTTGTTCGGGATATGGGCAAATATGTATTTGCATAATTTATCATTATAAATGCCACAACAGAGGAAAGTCCGCCGAGATAAAGAACCGACACCAAATAAGGCAAATTCAAAATCGGCTTATAAAGCTGCGTCAAATCGCCTATATTTTCCGCCAATGCCGATAACGAAAACACAACCGACGCAATTGCGAACATAACATAGGTTCGCTCTACCGGCGAAAATTCTTCCGCACTTAAGCGGCTTGCGGCATTAAAGCCCACCGCCGACAAAATGGCGCCTATAAGTAAAACAACTCCCAAAAGGGTTACATCCCCGCCTTTTCCTCCGCTCATCCAAATAACGCCCAAAACCGATAATATTCCAAATCCCGTTTGCAAAGGTGTTGGTGCTTCTTTCATAAATATTGCCGAATAAATCATTGCTCCTATGGGAACCAGGGCAAGCATAATTGCCGAAAATGTTACCGAAGAAAATTTAAGTCCATAGCTCTCGCAATAGAAATAAATAACCGGCTGCATAATTCCCATTAAAACAACTCTCCAAAGCTTTTCCCCTTTGAATTTAAGTTTGATAAACCCAAAAAGAGCAAGCAGATTCAATATCACAAAAGCAAACACAAAGCGATGCGCCAATAATACCGACGGCGTGGCATATTTTAGCGCCTTATCGGAAAACAAAAAGCTGAACCCGAATATAAAGTTCGATAAAAAAGCCGCTCCCGCTGCCAAAATCTCTCGTTTATTTGATTTTCTGTCTGTCATTTCCAGCCTCTTCTTTCGTAATCATCTGTTTTTTCAATTCCTTCGGAATGCCAACAAGCCTCCCTGAATTTTTGCGGGGATACCAAAAAACGCCGCTTAAAAAGCGAATAAAACCACGAAACATTGGTAAATCCGCATTCGTAACATATCTCCGTTGCCGAAAGATTGCTGTATTTAAGCATATCCGCTGCACACATCAGTCTCAGTTCGCCTATATATTCCGACACAGTAATTTTGCAATATTTTTTCATTGACCGAGCCAAATGCT
>CAZTEA010000030.1:0-9808 GCA_964612315.1 uncultured Oscillospiraceae bacterium
GGATAGCTGAGTGCGGTTTTAAAGTATGTAATGTCCATACCCGCAGTTCCCGTCATACCGTTGGTTGCAATAGCGATATATTCCTCGTTCACCGCAAGACCCGTTATGTTAGGAACAGACTCACCGTTTTTAACGCCCAAAATGTCAGACATATACATCTGAAGGGGCTGTTTTTCGCCGTTTATTTCAAATACATTATACTTACCTGTTGTTCTGTCGTATCTTAAAAGGATTTGGTTAAGACTTATTGTCATATCCTGCGTCCAGTCCCAACCGGGAATTGCGTAAATATACTTGCTGTTTACTTCAAGAGTGTGAGCGCCAAGGGTTGTTCCCCAAAGCTTTTCACCGTTTTCCGAGGAAAGTGCCATAAGGCCGTGTCCACCCTCGGCAAATGCCGCACCCACATAAACTTCATCGCCGTATGCCGCAACGGTTCTCGGCGGGGTGTGGTCTGCAAGCCAACCTGAATTACTTGCCGTTGTTGACCACGGAATCTGACCCGGTCCGTAATAAACCGAATCGAAAACGGGGTCTAACGGAGTATATGCAATGGTTCTGAAAGTATAATTTCCGGGAGATACTTTGTTTCCGAAATCATCTCTTCCGTCCCACAAAATATTTACTGTCCATGTGGTATCCGTTTCGCTTACTTTATATTCTTCAAACTCCTTGTAATCAAGCTCTGAAATAATATTTCTTATTCTCTCTCCCTTAGAATTCTCAATAACCACCGTTATGGTGTCCTTATCTTTCGGAACTTCAATGGGAATTTGCAGATATCCGCTCATGGGAAGAACTTTATCCTTTGCGTAGTTACGCAGCTCAATATCACCATGGTCAAGGAAGGTAATGTCACCCCAAATATCCGGCTTTCTCCAGAAGAACTCACGGGAAGTTGTTCCCGCTTTTAAGTTATCCTTATAGTTTGAACCTACATTATAGCCCGTTTCGTCAGACCAGTAAACCTCAAATGCCATTGTCATAATATCGCCGGCTTTCGGATATTTTGTACTGTCGTAATAAAGAGCGTCATAGGGAATCTTTGCTTCGTAATAATATGTTCCTGAAAGCTGAGTATCCTCTTTTGCGGCAATTTCCATGCCCTTGGAGTAGCTTCCCTTCGGAATATTTCCCACATCAAGGTAATTATCCGCAAATGTGGAGCCCGGACTTGTGTAGTAAAGTACCGATGACTTTTCGCCGGAGGCTTCGTTATCGCCGTAGAAATCGGCAATGTGGAAAGATGCCTGCTCGGTATTTTTATGATAACCCGTCGTTATCCATTGCATATGGTCTGTTTTGGTTCTTATCTGGAAAGAGTCACCTCTCCAAATATTACTCCATTCCAGAATCGGGTCACGAGTGTTTCGAAGCGGTGTTTCATCTTTCACCTTAAAGCCAAGGTATAAGAAAGACTCATCATACATAACCGCAACTTCCGCACCTTTTGTTGAGATTGTATCAAAGTTGGGGAAAATCATAATTCTTCCCGACCAATCCCAGTCGTCAAAGTTTGCGTCTATATTTACTTCACCCTTTTTCGGCAATGCATACATACCGAAGTTATTTGATGACATATTATCCAAAAGGTTTTCTGCCGCAAAAACATTTTCAAATGCCGCAACAGACACCGCCATACAAATGATTAAGGTTAAAGCAAACAGCTTTTTAAGCATTTTCATTCGCTTTCTGCCTCCTTACTTTAGTCTGTTATCATTACTATGAACGAACCCATATAACCGTTGTTCTTAATCTGCATAAGGCATCTCTTACCGGGTGCCAGCTGATTTGATGTTGCTTTATATGCGTTCTTGCTTCCTCTTTCATATACATAGATAATACCCGATGATGTTGGGTATGTGAGGTTGTAATTTAAGAATACAAACTCGTCTCCGCCCTCTTTATTCTTGGTTCTTACGATATATGTGGGGTGGTTTTCGTATATAATTTCACCGATTAAGATTGAATCATTATAACCCGGTGCTTCGTAAATATCAGCAACATTGTTACTTCTGTCGTTTGACCACCATTTGTATTCCGTATTGTCACTCGCATAGTCCTCGGCAACCGCAATAACCACGAAACGGTTTGCTTTCTGGTCGTCGTTTCCGTATGCCACCTGGATAATATCGCCCTTTTCAAGCATTCCCAAGTCATACTCACCATAGCCGTAAAGGTTTGTTGTGTCTGCATTGTATACTGTGGTTTCAAAGCCGATAACCGTTCCGACAGTTGATGTAATCTGGAAGGTATCGTTGCCGGCACCATCAACCGTAGCTTCAACAGAGTCTACAACATGATAAGTCTGACCTGACGAAACGCTGGAGAGTATATAAGGATTCGACGGTGAAATTTCTTCACGAATTGTATTATCCTTTACAACCAAAACCGCCGGTGTGTATATTTCGTAATTGGGTTCAAGCAAGGTTGCATCGTATACATAAAGCTCTGTGTTCTTTGCAAGACCGTTTATCGACGAAGATGTTTCGTAGAAGTTGAAAAGACTCTCCTGTGTCAAATCTCTGGGAATCCAGAATGTGGGGATAAAGGTTGTTGTTATAACATATTTATCCTCCAAAAGGCTTCGTCCCGAAGTGAAGTTCCAAGAAGAATTTTTTCTCTGATAGTTTAAGGTAAACTTCGTGTTATCGGCAGCTCCGTATACTCTTTCCTGACCGAAGGTTGCATCGTCGGCTGTGTAAATTGCCGTAACCAAATCGCCCTTTCTGGTGTATTTTATAAGCTGGTCCTTTGTTTTTCCGTTGTTTAAGTTAAATACAGAACCAACTGTTCCGCTTATCTTCCTGCCGTTTATCTTAATATTTTCTGCGCACTCGAAAATATTCATAGCGCCATACATACAGTAAATCTTAACATAGCTCTTGGAATCAAGACCGCCTTCATCAACAGCTTTTACAAGATATCCATATTCCGTAACATCGTTTACCGTTGCTTTCATACCTACAACCTTGTTGTCCTCGTTAAGGGCAATTGTAACCGTTGAACCCTTCTTGTCCGTTTCAGCCTGATAATGACCTTCCTCCAAAGCGTTCTTATATACATCTGAATATTCGTAAACAACGCCTGCGATTTTGATTTCTTCATCGTTTATGTTTTCGATAACGCCGGATATTTCATCGCCGGATACCTTAATGTAGCAACCGCCGTTCTTTGCCCACATAACTTTAAGAGATTCCCATTCTCCCAAATAGTCCGCTGTGATAACAACGCCGTCACGAACCATTATGATATCGTCGCTGTTTTCAAGGTTAATTTCCTCGCCGCCGTACTTTGTAACAATCTTCTTTGTTGCACCGTACTCAACGATATATTCGGTATAACTTTCGATAATAACCACATCGATTTTACCGTCACGGTTGTTATCGATAAGTCTTACATTACCCAATTGGGGGCGAAGGTCGCTGCCGTCCGCTTCCAAATAACCTGCGCAGTTTCTTCCGTTATAATATATTGTTGCGTTTGCAATGTTCTTTTCAACGCTCTTTTCGTTTTTGTCCCAATACCTAAATACCGAAACGGAGGTTGAGGGCTGAATATCTTCATCCACAACATCGATTACCGTATTTCTTTCGGGCATGGGGCTTATCATTATGATTTTGCCGTCTCTTGTGTCGCCTGTTACCTCTTCGTCGTACTTAACATAGTAATAAACCATCATACCGAGGAGGTCTTCTTCGTTGAAATATTCCGAAGCGATAACTTCATATTCAACATTGTCAATTTCAACCCAGCCGACATAATCTTTGCCCTCAAGCTGTCTTGTAACCTGAGTTCCCGTTACAACACCTTTGAACTTTTCAACATTAAACTTATCTTCCAAAACCAAAATGTCTTTACTGCTCATACTAACCGAGCTGTCGGAGCTGATGTTCATATCAGCCGCATTTGCGTTAAGAGCGTTATAAATAAGCTTAACCGCATCTGCATTTGTAAGGGGCTCGCCGTAACCGAGGGAAATTCCCTTTGTAAGCTTTAAGTCGTTAGCAACAGCATTGTAGCCTGTGGGATAGCCGCCTCTTGCCATTGCAACCGCATTGTAATCAAGCGCCGCAACGATAAGCTTAATTGCTTCGTTATATGTAATCGTTCTGTCAGGCGAAAAATAACCTGTGCCCGTTCCCTGAACGAAACCAACCATAGCAGCGGTTGTGATTGTGTCATAATATGTGCTTCCTGCCGGAACATCGGCAAAATACTGCTGTGCGCCATCCTGCTTTGCCGCAGTAAGTCCCATAAGATTTAATATGTGCTCAACGAACTTTCCTCTCGGAATTTCTTCCTTAATATTATACTCGTTGATATTTGACATAATTCCCAAGGTCTTAACCAAACCAACTTCCTCTTTAAGGGAAGCGTAAAGCTCGGCATCGGCAGTTCCCGATACAACCTCTTCTGCGACAGCGTCCGCAACCGGCGCCGCTTCTTCGGCTTCTTCGGCAAATGCCATTGTACTCATCGCTGATACAAGCATTACCAATGTCAATAAAAGTGCAATGATTTTTTTCATATTCGCTATACCTCCGCTACTTTAGTTTAATATTTCATATATAACCTTTGCCGCCATTGCTCTTGAGCAGTCACTCTTCGGTGCAAATCGGTTATTGCCGACACCGTTGATTATGCCTGCATTGCTCATTGCGCCAACCGCCGAAGCCGCATAGGTTGAAATACTGTCTTTGTCCGCAAATGTTACATTGCTTTCCTGAATTTGCTTACCGGCAATTTTCATGGCTCTGTATGCCATTGTTGCCATTTCCTCTCTTGTTATTGTTTCGTCTGTGCCAAAGCTTCCGTCGCCCTTACCGTTGGTCAAGCCGTATTTATACGCCGATGCCACATATTTGTATGCCCAATGGTTTTTCGGCACATCCGTAAAGTCAGCCTCTGCCGCAGAGTCGTAAAGATTAAAGGCTTCAATCAGCATTTTAACAAATTCGCATCTTGTTACGCTATTATCGGGAGCAAACTTTCCGCCACCGATACCTTTGATAATTCCCTTTGATGCAAGGTAATTGATTGCCTTTTCAGCCCAAGCTGCAGTTGATAAATCCGTAAAAGTCGGAGTCTTTAAACCATTATCGCCGACTGCGATTGAGTTATCGATTTCCATTTTTCCGCCAAGTCCGCCGGAGGGCGTAACCTTTCCGCCGCCGCCGTTGCCGTCATTTTCAACATATTCTATGGCATCTTCCAATTTACCCGCAACCGAGTCGACCGAATTTATCTGACCGCTGTTTATATATCTTATAAACTTTTCGTTGATATCTTGAATTTTCTTATGCTCGCTGTACTTTTTCCAAAGTCTGTCGGAAATTTCGAACACATCGTTATATTCTTCCAAAACTCCGGTAAGAGTCGCTTTTGTTGTTGTGTCAGCTTTCAATGCCTTCATTGCCTTATCTTGTCTTGCTTCGAGTCTGAGCCTTGTCGCAGTCTCATTGTAAACCGAAGTTACATTTTTCGAACCGTTCTTAACTTCTGTTAAAACAGCCGCCATAACAGCCTCTTTATCCTCATCGCTTAATGCGCCGTAATCTTCGTTTCCAAGGTCTGCACCGAGAATTTTCGAAAACGCTCTCTTTTCTTCAAGATAGCTTTTCACTTCCGCACCACTTGTCTTATCTTTAAGTTCTGCCAACGCCGTCTCAAAGTTGGTGTTATCCATAATCGTAAACTGAGAAGTTCCCACATTATCCAAATTGCCGCCGATTACCCTTGCGCTGATGGCGTAAGTTGCATCACCGTGCATATAATCGTCACCATATATATATATATAGGTAAAATCTCCGTTTTCATCTGTTACGATTGCCTTTGTAACTTCATAAGCCACAGCACCGCCAACCGTTACATAAACAAGACGGGCACAGTCCGTATCAACATGACCCTTTATTGTAACCTCTTTGTTGGCGTAATCGATAACTCCCTCTTGCAAGGTAATATTGCCAACCTCTCCGTATATATCGGGGAATGCCTCGTTGGTATAACCTGTCAAAGCTCCGTAAACACCTGCGCTCAGCGGATTTCCGTCATTATCCGTAACCATAAGTTCAACAGTATCGCCGATTTCAAAATCATAATCCATAACAGCGGGAACGACCAATCTGCTTGTTCCGTATTTCAAGTTTGAAACCGTGCACTTATCCATCATAAACACTTCACCGTCAGCGTCGAAAATATATGCGATAAGCTTAAAATTCTCCGTACTCAACACCTTGCCGTATTTATGAGTGTTGTTTGTCATTGTTATATACAGCATTGAATCCTGCTCCATTACGGAAAGACTTACGGGTTCTTTCAATGTAGTTGTAACTGTAACTGTTTTTGTGTAGCCGCCGTTATCAACCAAGATTGTATGTTCGCCGGGAGCAACCGAATAAATATCATAGCTCCAAAGTCCGTTTGTAACCGTTGTTTCAGCTTCAAACTCGTCGTCCACATTTACCGTTACGGTTTCACCGTCAACGCCGAAGCCGTAAAGCTTAATCGGAAAGCTTCCGTCCGAGTAGCTGACCTCAACCGTTCTTGCTGTGCCGTCGGTCATTATCATACCCAAGCCGTTTGATCCGCCTGCCAAATAATAGTAACCGTTACCCCATTTCAAAACTTCAGCATAATCGCCCAGCTTAACCGTTCCGTTAATTTGGATTCTTTGACCGGAAGCATTTGTCGGAATATTTCCCGGGTTTGAAACATCGTATACAATTGCCATACTGTTTGCGTTTCTGTAAAGAGCAACAAGGCTGCTGTCTACCACGAACATATCGTTTGCACCCGTTCCGCCATTTGCGTCAACCGCCGGTCTTATTGATTCTCTTTGCAACTCACCGTCTTCATCGGATATTGCAATAAGCTTGTTGGCTGTAGTCTTTGAATTTGTGTGAACGAAAATATCATCTCCGTTTAATGCGATACAGCCCATTTCGTATTTATCATTATTATCGCTGTATAAAAATGCAGTACCATTTATTGTAATGATTACCTGATTGTTTTCAATTTCCGCCGTACTGCACTCAAAAAGTGAAGCCAGCGCCGTAAGTGCCGCAGGGTTGAATCTTACGGTCGCTTTATTATCCTCTATTGTATATGTAACATATTCAGAATCGGCTTCAACGAAAGCTTTGAGAGTATATTCCGCATCCGAACCCTCTTTACCGATTGTGCTTTCTAAAAAGGCTTCCTCATCAACATTGCCATCCAAATCAATTTCGGCATACAGTCCGCTGGGGATATCAGAAATAAGATTTTCTTCACAGATTGAAAAATCTTCAACCGTAATACCTTTAAGCGTAAGTGTTTTCTGAGGCTCTGCCGTATCGTTGTATGTTACGGCATAAATTTTTTCGCCGTTTGACTTGATATTGCCCCAAAGGTAATCGCAATTTCCGAGACTCTTTATTTCGCCGCAGGATGCTGCGGAAATAATTTTGATATCGTCATCTTCGTAAGAAACATCGGAAAGTCCGTCAAGAGAAATCTTGGCAACCTCAGCACCGTCCGAAGTTTTGTCAAAAATGAAAAGATTATTGTCTGCAATTATCATATTTTTTATGTTTCCGAAAGACTGCATTTCATCATAGTCTTTGGTTATTCTGCAAACCAGCATCGGAACTTCGTTTGAAAATCCCTTTGCGTTATTAAATACCGCAACGCTCTTTTTGTTGGAAACCAAAATGTAATCGTCCGTAACCTCGGTTTCTGTCGGAATGAAATTCGAAACGCCGAGAACCTCACCGTCCGTAAATATCCATTTTCCCTCCACGGTATTTTTTTGCATATCAGCAATAGTTATACCGTTTTCTCCGGTGAAGAACATATATGTGCTCCAAACCGCAATATGCTCACCGTAATCAACTCCCTCCGGAACAGTTGCCGTTCCCGAATAGGAAACTTCCGCCGCTACCGGCAAAGCAAGCATTGTCACAAAAAGAAGTACCGCTGTTACTGCTGCTGTAAATTTTCTCATATTCCTTTACCCTCCAATGTTTATTGTCGTTACCGTGTCAAGCGGCACCGTTGTTTCACCCATACTCCAAAGCATCGCTTTAACCGTCGCCGCATCACTTGGCAAATTCTGCAGGGTTAAGGTATCGCTTATGCTTTCCCCCGCACCGATTATTTTGCTCTCGCTTTTTTTCATATCTATCAAAAGACCGTTTCTGTCGTAAACCGTAATTATAAGTGTATATTCAACGCCCTCGTTTCCGCTGTTTTCAACCGCCGCCGTCATCTGTGCCATATCGATTCCGTTTTCCGTAATCTTATCCAGCGCCACATTGGCAATTATATATTCGCTTCCCGTTTTTGCCGTTGTTATGCACTTAGTTATATTTTCTCCACCGGCAAAGCAAGCAACCTTACAGAAATTTATATCATCCAAAATACTGAAGTCAAAGGCAAAGTTTCCGTCTGCCGCCGCAACGGTTTGCCCTATGTAAAGAATATCCTCCGCCGCCGGATCTGCCGCAGCCGTTTTCTTATAAACAACCACGGTAACATTTTTGTCATATACCTTTGTTTTGTCAAGACAACCGTTTATTACCACTCGGTTGCCGTACGCCACGCCATCCATAACCGTCTCGCCCTTTACCGCATTTTCCGTTTCGGGTTCTTTGTAGCTTGCATAGCTTCCGTCTCCGTTAAATTCAACGGACAGACCGTCGGACTCATCACCGTTTAAGATTGCCGTATACTTCTTATTCCAACCTTCGGGGGAACTTACGGCAAAATCAAAATTACCGCCCGGTCCGCTGACCTCCTGACAAATCCATTCATATCCACCGTCGCTTTTAATCAAAAGGCTTATTTGCTCACCCTCCGACGAAACAGCGCCGCCGACTTTAAGTTCCGTCCCCGAAACATCAAATTTTTTCAAAGTTATATTCGCCCCGAAAACGCTGACGGGAATTGCCGCCGCAAGGGTTGCCAATAAAATTTTCGCCTTATTTTTCATAAATTGTTTCTCCTTTTCGTAAAAAGAGTATTTTCACCCTATCATACATATTAATTATATCATATTTCGTCTTATTTGCATACTTCAAATTTTAACTAAACCTATCCAAATTTAATGATATTTGACTTTAATTCGCTATATTTCCCAACATTTTTGCGCTCACTTATCGTTTTTTTGCTATTTGTGTTATTTTTTCCCAACTTCACCCGGCATAAAAATACTTTTTGAAATTGCGGCTCAAGCCTTGATACAAGCACAAAAACAAGAATTTTGAAATTCATTTTTATCCGGTAAAATTCACACAAAAAAACATCCCAAAACGCATGGTATTTTTTTTGCGTTTTCTTGGGATATTCTTGCTTTATTTTATCTTTTTTCGTTTTTTACCTTGAATTGAACGCTATTCTTTTTTGCACTTTTTAACTGTTTTTATTTTTCGCCTTTTACATAAATTTCTTCTCCGTTTGATTCAAAAACAATGGTTCCGCAAATGTCCGTTCTGTAAATTTTCGCTCCGTTATTTTGAATAAGGCTCAAAACTTTCGCCTTGGGATGACCGTAAGAATTACCTTTCCCCACGGAAATTACGGCATATCTCGGATTTACTCGGCTTAAAAACGCATCGCTGTCAGAGGTGTCTGAGCCGTGATGGGCAACCTTCAAAACAGATGCCGAAACATCTCCCTCAATTAATTCAAGCGCCTCATTTTCAGCGTCTCCCAAAAACAAAAACGAGGTATCCTTATAGCTCAATTTTATTACCGCACTATAGTTGTTCAAATTACTGTACGCCTCCTTAACAGGGGACAAAATTTCAACCGATACGCCCTCGCC
>CAZTEA010000031.1:0-9755 GCA_964612315.1 uncultured Oscillospiraceae bacterium
TTTTTACGAAATCAAAAAGGGGGTGTGACTTAAATGGACATTATGAAAAAACTGAAAATTCTTGCGGACTCCGCAAAATATGATGTTGCCTGTACCTCAAGCGGTTCTTCTCGAAGCGGTCGTGCTTCTGCCGCAAAAGACGGAGGAGGAATGGGAAATGCGGCGACAGGCGGAATTTGCCACACTTTCACCCCTGACGGACGATGTGTTTCCTTACTGAAAATTCTTATGTCAAATGTTTGCGTGTTCGATTGCCAATATTGTGTCAATCGAATTTCAAATGATGTCCCGAGAGCCACTTTTACTCCCGAAGAAATTGCCGAGCTTACCATAAATTTTTACAAAAGGAACTATATCGAGGGACTTTTTCTAAGCTCCGCCGTTATCAAAGATGCAAACCACACAACGGAACTTATGTGCCGTGCCCTGACTTATCTTCGAACCAAATATAAATTTCACGGCTACATTCATGCAAAGGCAATCCCCGGTACCGACTTGCTTTTAATCGAGCGGCTTGGAACTCTTTGCGACAGACTCAGCGTAAACATTGAGCTTCCCAGCGAACAAAGTCTCAATCGCCTGGCTCCCGACAAATCAAAGACCTCGATTCTAAAGCCTATGGGCGCTATTTCGCAAGGTATACGGCAAAGCAAAGGAGATCTTGCTCTTTACAAAAATGCACCGCACTTTGCGCCGGCGGGACAAAGCACCCAAATGATTGTGGGCGCAACCCCCGAAACCGACAAGCAAATTATGTCGCTTTCAGAAGGACTTTATCGAAAATACAACTTAAAGCGTGTTTTCTATTCGGCATATATTCCGGTGGGAAATGCCCTTATGCTGCCAAATGCCAAACCGCCTCTTCTTCGTGAGCACAGACTTTATCAAGCGGATTGGCTTATCCGTGTTTACGGCTTTAAATCCAACGAGTTGTTGAACGACAAGATTCAAAATTTCGATGAACAGCTAGACCCGAAATGTGCGTGGGCAATTCGCCATCTTCAACTTTTTCCCGTTGAAATAAACCGTGCGGATTACGAAATGCTTTTGCGAGTACCGGGCATCGGCATAAAATCCGCAAAACGGATTGTAAGAGCACGGCACAGCGGCAGTCTTGATTTTTCTCATCTGAAAAAAATGGGTATAGTTTTAAAACGTGCGAGATTTTTCATTGTGTGCAACGGAAAATATTTCGAAAATATCCCAATCAATCAATACACCGTTGAAGAAAATCTCAGATTTTTGTCGGCGCAAAAGCCTGATTTTTTGTTAAACCCAAATCAGCTTTCAATGTTCGACAAACCTCTTGAGCTTCCTCAAAAGGGTGAGGTTTTAAAAAGTATTACGGGGGAATTTTAAATGACAACGGCTTTTATATTTGACGAAACCTTTGACGGGCTTTTAAGCTGTGTGTTTACGGCTTACTCAGCAAAAATATTTCCCGACAAGGTTTTGCCCAGCAATAATCTTCAGCAAGACTTTATGTGCCGATACACAACCGTAAAAACCGATTGCAATCAGGCGGAGCGAGTCAGAAAGGGGCTTATCAAGACAGCCGGTTGGCGTGCCTTTCATTTGGCATATACGGCATTTATGTCCGATATCCCCGAAATTTTCACCTCTGTATTCAATTTCATCTGTCTTGCGTTTCGCCACAAAAACGAGGTCCTTAATCTTTTAACGAACGAAAATGTTTTGGCGGTCGAAAAGGGCTCTTTTCGCTCTACCCGAGAGGCAGACAAGCTCAAAGGCTTTCTGCGATTTCGTGAAGTTGAAGGTGAAATAATGTACGGTGAAATAGAACCCTCGTGTAATGTTATTGAAATTCTTGCCCACCATTTTGCCGACCGCTTTCCCTTAATGACCTTTATCATAACCGATAAAAAACGGGGAATTTCCGCAGTTTATAACGGCGAAATCACATTAACCACGCTCTCTCTTTCGAATGTTTTGAAAAACAGTAAAGAAGAAGAAAACTATCAGCAGCTTTGGCGTGAATTTATGGACAGTCTAAATATAAAGGAAAGAAAAAATCCAAAATGTCAAAGAACCCTGATGCCGAAAAAATATTGGAAATATATGCTTGAAACTCAGCCCGATATTAAAGGCAATAAATTAAGTAAAACATAAATTACTGCGTCACAATAACGAAAACCGACTCAAAATCATATGATTTCGGGTCGGTTTTAATGTTTCGCTATTTATTCTTGCCTCTTGCTTTAAGACGAAGCTCTGTGTTGAGTATTCTCTTTCTTAATCTAAGGCTTTTCGGGGTTACCTCCAAAAGCTCATCGTCTGCCAAAAATTCAAGGCAATTTTCCAAACTTAGCTGAACCGGAGGAACAAGGCGAAGAGCCTCGTCACTTCCCGAAGCACGAGTATTCGTCAGCTGCTTCTTTTTGCAAACATTAACTGCCAAATCCTCCATTTTCGGATTCATTCCAACAATCATTCCCTCATAAACCGGCGTATTGGGGCCGATAAACAATGCGCCTCTCTCCTGTACCTTAAACAAGCCGTAGCCTACCGCATCTCCGGTATCAAA
The DNA here is from genome assembly GCA_964612315.1 of uncultured Oscillospiraceae bacterium. GTDB lineage: Bacteria > Bacillota > Clostridia > Monoglobales > Monoglobaceae > SIG454. The sequence continues at coordinate 2,546 of CAZTEA010000031.1, forward strand.
TGAAACCAGCGAACCTGTATATCTCTTAGTTATTTCGCCCTTAAAGGGTTCGTAGCCCATAAATATAGAGTTTAAAATACCCTCTCCCCTGGTATCCGTCATAAATTCGTTGCGGTAGCCGAGCAAGCCTCTTGCAGGAATTTTATATTCAAGACGCATACGAGTTCCGACAGGGGTCATATTCAAAAGTTCGCCCTTTCTTGAACCCATTTTTTCCATAACCGCTCCCATAGAATCCTCAGGCACATCAACCACAAGCTTTTCCATGGGTTCACAAAGCTCACCGTTAATTTCTTTATACAAAACCTTCGGTGTGCTTACGGAAAATTCAAAGCCTTCTCTTCTCATCGTTTCAATTAAAATCGAAATGTGCATTTCACCTCTGCCCGCAACCTTAAAGCTGTCCGTATGGTCGCCGTCGGAAACACGCAACGAAACATCCTTTAAAAGCTCACGATAAAGTCTGTCTCTGAGCTGACGAGAGGTTACAAACTTGCCCTCTTTTCCGGCAAAGGGGCTGTCATTTACAGAGAAAGTCATCTCAATTGTAGGTTCGCTGATTTTCACAAACGGAAGGGGAGTAACATCATTCAAAGAGGTTACCGTATCGCCTATATTGATATCGGTTATACCGGAAATACAGACAATATCTCCAACCGTTGCGGTGTCAACCGTCTGCTTTGAAAGTCCGTCAATTTGATAAACATTAACAATCTTCGCCTTATACGGCTGATGCTTTTCATGGTAATCGCAAACCATAACTTCCTGATTTTGCTTAACCGTTCCTCTTTCAATTCTGCCTACGGCAATTCTTCCCACATATTCATTATATTCAATAGAGGAAACAAGCATGGAAAGCTCTCCCTCTTCATCCCCTTCCGGAGGATTGATATAATTTTTAATGGTTTCGAAAAGCACTTCAAGATTTTCGCCCTGCTCAAAGGGGTCCAAAGACGCCGTACCCGCTCTTCCCGAACAGTATATTATCGGGCTGTCCAACTGTTCTTCATTGGCATTAAGGTCAAACAAAAGTTCCAAAACCTCGTCTCCGATTTCGGAAAGTCTTGCATCCGGACGGTCTATTTTATTAACAACTATAATAATTCTGTGGTTCAACTCCAACGCTTTTTGAAGCACAAACCGTGTCTGCGGCATAGGTCCTTCCGCCGCATCCACCAAAAGAATAACGCCGTTAACCATTTTAAGTATTCTCTCAACCTCGCCGCCAAAATCCGCATGGCCGGGGGTATCGACTATATTGATTTTAATATCTTTATAGTACGCCGAGGTGTTTTTGGCAAGTATTGTTATGCCTCGTTCTTTTTCCAAATCATTATTATCCATAACACGCTCTGGCGCAACCTGATTTTCTCTGTATATTCCGCCTTGTTTGAGCATTTCGTCCACCAAGGTTGTTTTACCGTGGTCAACATGGGCAATTATGGCAATATTTCTTAAATCATTTCGTTTCATTTTCCATACCTCACTTCTTATCTTAAAAATTATACTCCAATTTAGCAAATTTGTCTATAGTTATATAAATATTTTGTGGAAAATCACAACAACTTTTTTGTTTAAATTTGTCTAAAAATATGCTACAATGTATTTATTATGACTTTTGGAGGTTTTATTTATGTGGTGGCAAGATTTTAAAAAATTCGCATTTAAAGGTAATATCATCGATATGGCTGTCGGCGTTGTAATCGGCGGTGCTTTCGGAAAAATCGTTACAGCCCTGGTGAACAATATTATCACCCCGCTAATTTCCCTTTTGGTTGGCCGAATGAACTTCAGCGAGATGAAGTGGGTTATAACCCCCGCTCACACCGTTGACGGCGTAGATGTTGCAGAAAACGCCCTTTTATACGGTTCTTTCATCCAAAGTGTGATTGACTTTTTCATTATTGCCTTTTGTATTTTCATTTTTTTAAGAATTCTTACAAAAGCAAAATCAACCTTTGAGAAAAAATCCGAAACAGAAGAAAGCGCTCCCGCTCCAGAAGCACCCACAACAGAGGAGCTTCTTATCCAAATTCGTGATTTATTGCAAGAAAAACAGAAATAATTCTAATTGCGTCTTTAAAATTGAAATTTAAAAATTAAATCTACAACCTAAAATGCACCCCAAGCATTACGCCTTGGGGTGCATTTTCATATTTTCTTACTTTTCGTATTGTGCCCAATCACGAACCTCGGTTACTTTCGTCCAATTTTCGTGCTTGCCGCCCTCTGCATAGGTATAGTCATGAGAGTTCGTAGCTTCGATAACAATGTAGTAATACCAAGCATCCGCATTGTTGTCAACAAACTTATAAATACTATCTTCCACATTCTTAATGGAATCAGCATCCGCTTCTCTCTCCAGCATACGGTTTACAATCGCCATAGCCTCGGCTCTTGAAATGTACTGTTCAGGTTTAAAGGTTCCGTCTTCGTAGCCTGTAATCCAACCGTTTGCCGCACAAATGCCGATATATTCTTCCGCCCAATGGCCCTCAACATCGGTGAATTTAACTCCAACCTTTTCCGTATCGGGGCTGAATCTTGCCGCAATTGCCGCAAATTCCGCTCTGGTAATAAACTCAAAGGGCTTAAATGTTCCGTCTTCGTAACCTGTAATTATATTACCGTTTGACAAAGATGCAATAGCCGTTGCCGACCAGTATTCCTTAGGCACATCGCTGTAGCTTGGAACTTCCTTATAGATTTCCGCATTTGATTCCTCTGTAAGCAATCTGAAGAATATTGCCGCAACCTCTTGTCTGCTTATGAGGGATTCTGGCCTTACAGTTCCGTCGGGATATCCGATTATATAAGCAAAGTGGTCTTCTTTTTCAAGTTCCAAAACATGACCGGTTTGTATCTTGTTCCATTTTGCGTAAATCTTTGTGTCATCTGTAAAAGTAGCGCTATCGGGAGCTTTTTGAGTTAATTCTTTGTCAAGATACCAACCTGCAAACTCATATCCAGCTTTCTCTGCAATTTCTGTATCGGAGATTGCAACCGTAATCTTATTTCTTCCTGTTACAGTCTTAACAATGCTGTCCCCGTCAATAAACTCAACTTTTACGGTTGTGGAGCTTCCGCCGCCACCGCCTCCGCCTTGTCTGCTAACAACGATTGTTGCGGAAGCCTCGGGAGCCTCTGTGCCGTCAGGGTTATGGTTAACACCGTCAACCACGCCCATAGGCTTGGATTCCCACGCTATTGTTGCTATATCCTCGCCGATTTGTATTTGACCGCTGAATTCACACTTTGCTTTATATGTGCCGAAATCCGTGGGAGAAACACCTTCACAAATAAATGTAATGTCCGTACCGAGATAAGTTTTAAGCTCCTCGGTTGTCGCACTTTCTTCGTAATCGGTTCCCGTGCCGCCGACAGCTACCATAATTGTTAACTCGTTTGTTATCGGATTTAATTCTCTTCCGCCGACTTCATGGAAAATAGTCTTTGCTTCGGCATTAAAGCCATCCATATTTCCACGGTTTACAAGCGATTCCGGAATTACCACGCCTGCGGGCATTTTTATTTTGATTATAAAACGACCGACAACCTCTACCGCATCAAGCTGAGCGCTCATAGCATAATCTCCACCCGGTGCGGAGTAATTATTTAAAATATATGTTGCTGTTGATACATAATCATCAAATGTATCTTTTACCGTACTCATATCCAATGTTGCTTTAAAATCAAAATTCGGAATGTCGCCAGTTGAGTTTTCTTTGATTGTAAGAGGTCCTTCAACCCATGTTCTTTCTCCGCTTTCTCTTACCTGAACATCGGTGTCAACCTTCAACTCTCTGTCAAGCCACTCCAAAACTTCGTCCTCGTCTTTATCAAGAACCAATGTGCCGTACATAATAAGAGCTTCTCTTATTGATGTCGGCTCACCGCTGGAATTTGTAACCGGCTTTTGGATTTCCGTGGGAGCACTTATCTCACGATCCGATGCACTCGGAGCTTCGCCGTCAAACAGCGCCGCAATCTTTTGTCCGCCTACCCCTTTCTCACTTATAGAAAAAGCTGCCTGTGTTGATGCTGCTGCACTTACCATTACGGTGCACAAAGAAGCAAGCATCACAACAGTTAAAATCAATGCTGTAACTTTTTTCATATATTAAACCACTCCTTTAATTGGATTTATAATTTACAAAACCACTTAGTTCTTTCTTCGTGTTGTCGCATTATAACTTTGAAGAATGCCGATATTATCAAGAGCCTTACCCGTGCCCAAAGCAACACAGGATTCCGCATCTTCGGCAATATATGTTCTTATTCCGGTTTCAGCCTGAATAATTTTGTCCATTCCGTAAACCAAAGAGCCGCCGCCCGTCAAAACAATTCCGCTGGCGCTGATATCACCGATAAGTTCCGGAGGAGTCTTTTCCAGCACGGTTTTAACCGCTTCGATAATGCTCTCTGCCGGCTCAGACAACGCCTCCAACATTTCATCGGAGGAAACTGTTATGGTCTTCGGAAGACCTGTAACCAAGCTTCTTCCCCTAACCTCCATCACAGGACGGTCCTCTCTTTTATATACGCATCCGATGTTTACTTTCATTTCTTCGGCAGTTCTCTCACCTATTAAAACATTGTATTTCTTTCTTATATATCTTACAATAGCTTCATCAAATTTATCACCGGCAACCTTTATTGACTGGCTCGTTACAATGCCGCCCAAAGAAATAACCGCAACATCTGTAGTTCCGCCGCCCATATCCACAATCATAGAACCATAAGGCTGAGCAATATCAATTCCGCATCCGATTGCCGCCGCAATTGGTTCTTCTATCAAATGAACCTTACCCGCACCGGCTTGAATACCCGCATCGATTACCGCTCTTTCCTCAACCTCGGTTACACCGCTCGGAACACAGATTATAACTCTAGGCTTAAAAAATGATTTTTTGCCAACCTTTCCGAGGAAATACTTAATCATTCTCTCTGTTGTGTTGTAATCGGATATAACCCCGTCTCGCAGGGGACGAATTGCAACAATATTACCCGGCGTTCTTCCCAGCATTCTCTGTGCCGCATCGCCCACCGCATGAAGTTTATTTGTATTTTTATCAATTGCAACAACGGACGGTTCCTTTGTTACAATACCTTTTCCCTTAACATAAACCAGAACAGATGCTGTTCCCAAATCTATTCCGATGTCCTGTCCGAAATGCATATTCAACTCTCCTATCTATGAGAAACTCAATCTTTTGAAATATAAATCACCGTATATAATTATACGCATTTTTTCTCACTCTTAATGATATAACAAAAACACAAAATTGTCAAGAGTAAACATAAAAAACGGCTGAAAAATTTCAGCCGTTTTTATGTTTATTACGCCATATGAGAAACTTTTTCAAATTCATCCGTTATTTCCTTATCGGGCGCTTTTGTAAGCAAGCTTACAATAATATTCAGCACAAGTCCCGTAACAAAGGCGGGAAGAAGCTCGTAAATTTCAAAAATGCCGCCAAACGGAGCAATTAAATATTTCCAAACGAAAACCATTACGCCGCCGGAAATCATACCGGCAATTGCACCCCATCTGTTGGAGCGTTTCCAAAAGAGTGCCAAAAGAACAACCGGTCCGAACGAAGCACCGAAGCCTGCCCACGCAAAGGAAACAACCGTAAATATTGAGCCCTCCGGATTTTTCGCAATGAACACCGCAATGACGGAAATCACAATAACCGTCACTCTTGCAATGAGCATTGTCGTTTTTGTTTTAAATTGCTTGCCTATCACCGACATAATATCGCTTGACACACTTGACGATGCCGCCAAAAGCTGCGAATCCGCAGTAGACATTGTGGATGCCAAAATTCCCGAAAGAATAATGCCCGCAACAACTGCCGGAATGTACCCGAACGAGCTTAAAAGCTTGGCAATGTCAACCACAATGGTTTCGGAATCCGCAAGAGTGGGAAGCGCCCCCACCTTTGTCATTGCCATACCGACAACACCTATCAAAATTGCAACCGCAAGAGAAATTACCACCCATACCGATGCAACCCGACGAGAGGTTTTAAGCTTTTGAGGATTTTCGATTGCCATAAATCTCAAGAGAACATGGGGCATACCAAAATACCCGAGTCCCCACGCCAAAAGAGACGCAATTTTAAGAATACCGTACGGCTGACTCGTTCCTGTTACAGGGTTATATGTGCTGGTGAAATTCAGATATGACGGAAGCTTGCCGGCTTCGGCAAAAATATTTTCAAAGCCGTTTGCCATCCCTTCACCGAATCCCACAACAACAAACAAAGCAATCGTCATAACAATACTTTGAACAAAATCCGTTGTACTTGCCGCCAAAAAGCCACCCATTGTTGTATATCCGACAATAATTACGGCGCAAATAATCATCGAAGTAAAATAATCCCAGCCGAAAAGGGAAGCAAAAAGCTTTCCGCAGCTCATAAATCCCGACGCCGTATACGGAACAAAGAACACCACTATTATCAAAGCAGAAACTATTTTGAGTATGTAACTGCTGTCACGATATCTATTCATAAAAAATTCCGGAATTGTGGTGGAATTGTTGCAGACCTCTGTGTAATTTCTCAACCTCTTTGCAACAATCAGCCAATTTAAATATGTACCGATTGCAAGTCCCAAAGCCGTCCATGTTGCTTCCGCAAAACCACTTAAGTAAGCTACACCCGGAAGTCCCATAAGAAGCCAGCCGCTCATATCCGACGCTTCGGCGCTCATCGCCGTAACATACGGGCCCAAGCCTCTGCCGCCCAGATAAAAATCGTCGGTATTTTTATTTCCTTTCATACATCTGATACCTATATAAAGCATCATAACAAGATAAACCGCAATCGCAACAAGCATACAAATATGCGTTGATGACATTTCGTTCAGCCCCTTTTTTCAAAATAAATACAGTAAAATTATACCACATTTTTTTACAAATTGCAACCATAAATTAAGAAGCGGCCAAAATACCGCTTCTCGACTATTTATGATAAGTTTTTCCTTCAAGTATCGTAAATGCTCGATAAATCTGCTCCGACAAAATTACACGCATTAACTGATGAGGAAAAGTCATTTGCGAAAAGCTCAGCCTCTCGCTCGAAGCCTTTTTGATTTCCTCAAAAAGCCCGAAAGAACCGCCTATTATAAAAACAATTCGGCTTTTTCCCTCGTTTGCTGCATTTTGAATGAATTTCGCCAGCTGTTCGGAGCTTTTCTGTTT
>CAZTEA010000032.1:0-9626 GCA_964612315.1 uncultured Oscillospiraceae bacterium
GACCCTATAAAGAACGACAATACCGACAATAACATTAAAAACGATAACAAAACGGACAATAAAAGCGACAATATTACAGAAGTTTCCGATAATATGACGCCGGAGCAGTTTAAAATTTCGGTGGTTGATACCGTCAGCGTATCTTCAGGCTTTAAATTTTCCGAAAACGGGAATTATACTCCCGACAAAAATCTTTCCGCTGTGGATTTTTCGCAAATTCCGCAAAATGCTCTGAAAAAATCCCTTGTGGTGGTAATTGACCCGGGACATAATTTCAGCGGCTCGGACACCGGAGCGTATAACCAAGAAAACGGCGTTTGGGAACAGTATATCACCTGGCCGATTGCCCAAATGCTTCGCTTAAAGTTGGAAAGAATGGGTTGTACCGTTATTATGACAAAAGACCAATACAACCAAAATATTACGGGAGACACTTTGCACAAGTGCCTCTCAAACAGAGCTGAAATCGCCAATCGTTATAAAGCCGACCTCTTTATTTCCATTCATTGCAACGCAGGCGGCGGAAAAGGCGTTGAAACCTATTGCTTCAGCAAGGAATCTTCCGCCTTCAATTTAGCGACAACGGTTCAAAAACAGCTTGCCGAAAACACGGGCCTTGTAAACCGTGGGGTTAAAACTGCGGCGTTTGTTGTTATAAAAGAAACGGTCATGCCCGCAATTCTGGTTGAAACGGCATTTATCGACAATGCGTCCGATTTCGAATTTTTAACAAGTGCAAGCGGACAAAATAAAATTTCCACCTCCGTTGCATTGGGAGTTTTGGAATATATCAACGATTAAAAAACATTAAAACAGAGGATTATATAATGAAAAAACCTGAACTTCTCGCTCCTGCGGGAAATCTCGATAAATTAAAAATCGCATTTTTGTACGGTGCCGACGCCGTATATATAGGAGGGGAGGAATTTTCCCTTCGGGTTGCGGCGGACAACTTTACTTTGGACGAAATCAAAGAAGGCGTGCAATATGCCCACGAAAAAGGTAAAAAGGTTTATCTTACAGCAAACATAATTCCCCACAACTCCGATTTAAAGGACTATCCCGCTTTTTTAAAGGAAGCGGTCAAAACGGGAATTGACGCAATTATCATTTCTGATTTGGGGCTTTTTTCCATAACCCGAGAAATTGCTCCAAACCTTGAAATCCACATAAGCACTCAGGCTAACAATGTTAATTACGAAAGCGCAAAAATGTGGCATAAACTCGGGGCAAAGCGTGTTATTTTAGCAAGAGAAATGTCCTTTGACGAAATTACAGAAATTCGTGAAAATACCCATGATGACTTAGAGCTTGAGGCTTTCGTTCACGGCGCTATGTGCATTTCCTATTCGGGCAGATGCCTGCTCAGCAATTATATGACAAACCGTGACAGCAATTTGGGAGCTTGCTCTCACCCGTGCCGTTGGAACTACTATCTTATGGAAGAAAAAAGACCGGGGCAATATATGCCCGTTTTCGAAAACGAAAGAGGCACTTTTATCTATAACTCCAAAGATTTATGTATGATTCAGCATATTGACAAGCTCATAAAAAGCGGTCTGCAAAGCTTTAAAATAGAGGGCAGAGTTAAAACGGAATATTATCTCGCCACGGTTGTAAAGGCATACCGTGATGCAATCGATTCTTATTTTGAAAATCCGTCAGCCTTTAAATTCAAGCAGGAATGGCTGGACGAGCTGCTTAAAGTCAGCCACCGAGGCTACACCACGGGCTTTTATTTCGGCAAGCCCGACGGAAATGAGCAAAATTATGAAACAAGCTCTTATATAAGAAACTATGAGCTTGTGGGAATTGTAAGCGGATACGACAAGGAAAACAAAATGCTTGAAGTTATCCAAAAAAACAGATTTTTCAAGGGAAGCCGGGTTGAATTTCTTTGCCCCGACCAACCTTTTATATCTCATACAATCGAATATATGACCGACTCCGACGGTAATGAAATAGAGGTTGCCAACAGACCCCAAAGCATTGCAAAAATACGCTTTGACGAAGAGCTTCCCGTAAACAGCATTATGCGTCAAGTCAAAAAATAACTTTAGTAAAAAATTAAATTTTATATAAAAAAGGAGGTTTCCGATATGAGAAACTCTAAAAGACTTCTTTCAATCTTTTTAGCGATTGCGTTGCTTCTTACAAGCGTGATGATTCTCCCCGCAATGGCTGATGAGACCGGAACAACAGAAACAACACAAATCGAAGATAGCGGAACAGCGTTTATCGATGTACCGAAAAACGCAAAATACGCAACTGCGGTTACTGTTTTAAACAAACTTGGAATTATCACAGGTTACGATGAAGGAAACAACAAATTTTCATTCAGACCCGACAATAATGTTACCAGAGCGGAATTTGCTGCAATGCTTCTCCGTACTCTCAATATGGGTCAATCCACAGCTCCTTCAGTACCGTCCTTTACCGATGTTCCCGTAACGCTCTGGTCTGCAGGCGTTATCGAAGCCGCAAAGAATATGGGAATTATTACCGGCTACGAAGACGGCACTTTCAAGCCTGACAACAATGTTTCATACGAAGAAGCACTTACAATGATCATTCGTGCTATCAGCTATGAAAATTATTCACCCGCAGGTGAGGCTTGGTATTCCGCATATGTAAATTCGGCTAACCGTCTCGGCATTACAAAGGATGCCAACGGCGCTGTTGGAACACCTGCGACTCGTGCCTGCATAGCTCAGCTTCTTTATGCAACACTTGAAGTTAATGTAAGAGAAAACAACGAAATCACAGACAAAACCGTTATGGAATCCTATCTCGGTCTTGTTAAAAAGGACGGAATTATTGCTTCCAACGCATACACAAGTCTTGATTCTCCCGATGTAACTCTCAGAGACAACGAAATTCTCATAAGAGACAAGAAAACAGGCAATACAGAGGTTTTCCGTGTTGACAACATCGGCGATTACAACACAATGCTCGGCGCAACAATTACCTATTACTGCAAGGAAGACCTTTCTTCCGGCTACAAGGATATCGTTGCATACACAGTTAAAGCGGCAACAAACACCGAAACAATCGATGCCGATTTGCTTGAAATCAACGAATGTACTACCACATCAATTGCTTACTACAAAAACGACAAAGCAACATCAACTTCAACAATGAAGCTTGATGATGACAATATCGTAATCTACAACGGTAAGCTCTACGGAAACAATGCCGCAGGCAGCAAATTCGACACAGATATGCTTCCCACATTGGGCTCCGTTAAGCTTTTAAACACAGACGGCGATAACGATTACGATGTAGTGTTTATTGACAGCTACGAAATTTATGTGGTTTCAACCGTAACATCTTCAACTTACACAGTTACCGATAAAATCACAACAACAGCCGGCAAAAGCATTACACTCGATTACACAGATGATAATCAAACCATCAAATTTGTAAACACAAGCGGAAAAGAGCTTTCTTTCTCCTCTATTGCCAAGAACAAAACTCTTTGTATCATGGAAAGCAACGACAACGGCGGCACAAAATTATATACCGTTGTAATCGTTGACAAAACCGTTACCGGCGAAGTTAAAGCACTCTCCGGCGACAAGTGCACGGTAGGTTCGGCATCTTACAACTTCTCTCCTGCCGCATCGTGGAAGTTTGACAGCTCTATCGCAGCTCCCGTTAAAAATTCCACATACACCTTCTTCCTTGATATGAACGGTGAAATAGTCGGATATACAAAGAGCGCAACTGCCGCAACATCTTCAAACTACGGCTTTATTATGAGCTACGCAAAGGAAGACGGCGGCCTTGAAAATACACCGCTTATTCTTAACATTCTTACACAGACGGGCGATAAGACCAGATATGCGCTTTATAAGAACACTAAGATTAACGGCACAAAAATAAGCGATGATTACAATTATGCAATCTCTCTCTTGGAAGATGCCGCAGAATATCAGAGTCTTGCAAACACCGAAGATACAGGTGCAAGACAGCTTATTAAATACACTCTTAAAAATGTTGACGGTTCAACGGTTATCGACACCATCACAACCGTTACCGCAGATTCCAACAACGACACCACAGGCGGTGATGTTGACGCTGATGTTCTCAGAATGTATGGCAGCATAACAAGCGAAGACGATGCAAAATACACTTCTTCTTCAAAGGTATTCAAAAGCGGTTCAAATTCCGTTTACCTCAGCAGCGCAATCGTATTTGTTGTTCCCGAGGATATGACAGATGTTTCCGAATATGCAAAAGGAAGTGCATCAAGCTTCAAAAACGGTAACACCTACCAAATCGAAGCGTTCGACATTTCTTCCTCCAAAAACGCTAAGGTCATCGTTCTTTACGGCGGCAGCAGCGCAACAGAGGTAAATTTTGAAACAAATGTATTCCGCATTGAAGAAATCTTCGAAGATCATAACACAAAAGAAGATGAAGATATGCTTAAGGTTACGGGTTATGAAAATGCATCCGCAACTCTTAAAGAATTGTGGGTATCTCCGTCAAGCGCCGATCTTGTTGACACTCTTGAACAGGGCGACTTGGTAAGATTCGGTTTGGACCGTGACGGCTATGCAACTCTTGCCGCAGAAGATATCGTATTGGATGTTGACGCAACAACACCTTACTTCTTCGCTTGGGACGAAACCAGAGGCAAAGACACGGATAATGCTAAGAGCTATGCAAGCTCCGACATTAAACTAATGCTCGGTTCGATTTACTCAACAGACGATGACACCATTATTATCGTTCCCGAATTCTTGGAGCTCGGCGATGACTTTGACGATGCTTTGGCTTCAGACGAAACAGAAGTAATCAGACTTGCTTCCTCAAAATTCGACAAAGCAACTTTCTTTGAATACAACACAACGGGAAGAGAACTTTCTATCAATAAATTCACCGAAAGCGGTGCAGATATTGTTGATTCTTTCTCAACTTTCGTTGACGGCGGTAACGCAACAAAAGTATTCATTCACATTGTAAGCGGAACAATCAAAACGGTTACAATTATAAAATAATCCTTATAAAAACGGGCGTGTCTCAATAAGTGAAAATTCACAAATTGAGGCAACGCCCTCTTTTTTGCATAAAAATCAAGCGCAAAAGCAAACAGTATTTTGCTTTTGCGCTTGATTGGTCTTTTCGGACCTCACCGAAATTGAAGAACTATATTTCGTCTTCAATTTCAGGTGTTTCAGCTTTGATTTCTTCATACCTTTCCAAAATGGCGGTTTGAAGCATCTCTCTCATTTCGCTGTTTATCGGATGAGCAATATCTTTAAACTCTCCGTCAGGAGTTTTTATACTGGGCATAGCAATAAAAAGCTTCTCCTGTCCTTCAATGACTTTGATATCATGAACAACAAAAGCATCGTCAAAAGTAACCGACACAACTGCCTTCATTCTACCCTTAGCATTGATTTTTCTAACCTTGATATCTGTGATATTCATCAAAGACACCTCCCATAGTAGGTTTTTATGTAAATTTTAATTCTTTTCCCTTTTAATATTGATATTTCCGAGGTTTTGTGATATACTACATATAGAATAATTTCCCAAAGGAGTTTTTGCAATGAATGATTTTCAAATCAAAAATTTAAAACCGGGTTCACATATACATATGATAGGCATCGGCGGAATAAGTATGAGCGCCATTGCTCATATGCTCCTTTATTTCGGTTATACCGTCAGCGGTTCGGACAGAACCAAAACCAACCTAACCGATAAATTGGAAGCCCTCGGCGTCAAAATTTTTGAGGGTCAAAAACCCAAAAATATCGAAACCCCCGATTTGGTATGCTATACTGCGGCAATCGCAAAAAACGATCCCGAGCTTCTTTGCGCAAAAGAAAAGGGAATCCCCTGTCTTGAGCGAGCTCAGCTTTTGGGTCAGCTTATGACACTTTACCGTCATCCCATCGCTGTTGCCGGGACTCACGGTAAAACCACAACCACCTCTATGCTTGCTTTAATTCTTATGGCGGCAGAACTCGACCCCACGATTTTGGTCGGCGGCGAGCTTCCGCAAATTAACGGAAATTACAAAATAGGCACAAAGGACTATCTTGTCTGCGAAGCCTGTGAATATGTTGAAAGCTTTCTTAATTTTAAACCATTTTTGTCAATAATCACCAATATCGAGGCTGATCACTTAGACTATTTTGGTACTCTTAATAATATTATAACAGCTTTTGAAAAATTTGCAAGACTAAATTCACCAAACGGATACATTATTGTATGTTCTGACGATAAATACACCCAATCTGTTGTGCAAAATATCGAAACTTCGGTGCTTACTTATGCCATTTTTGACCCAAAAGCGGATTTTATTGCCAAAAATATTAAAAATAACGACTTTGGCGGAGTGTCCTTTGATATTTATCTGCACGGCGAAAAATATCTTTCACTTAATATGCATATTGCCGGTGAGCATAATGTATACAACGCAACAGGTGCGGCGGCGGCGGCTTACGCTTTGGGAATTGACAAAAATGCAATTAAAGCAGGACTTGAAGAGTTCGGCGGCACAAAGCGCAGATTTGAAAAGGTGGGCAAATTCAGCGGTGTGACGGTTATTGACGATTACGCCCATCATCCCACGGAAATCAAAGCTACCTTGAAAACCGCAAAAGAATTGAATTTTAACAGAGTATGGTGCGTTTTCCAACCCCACACATATTCAAGAACCTTAAATTTATTTGACGATTTCAAAGAAGTTCTTCCTCTTGCCGACAATCTGATTATCGCCGATGTTTACTCTGCCAGAGAAAAATATACTGGCAAAATTCACAGCTGCGACTTGGCTCTGTCCATTCCGAAAGCCGTTTATATGAACGACTTTTCGGCAATATGCCGATACATTAAGGAAAACGCCCAAGACGGCGATGCGGTTTTAACCGTCGGTGCCGGGGATGTATTCAAAATAGGAAAAATGCTTACCGAGGAGAAATAGATGAATTTAACAAACCCCTCAGAACTCAAAAACATTCTGGGAGCCTACGGATTTTCCTTTTCAAAGGGACTGGGTCAGAATTTTTTGATTGATGAAAATGTTTTAAATAAAATAGTTGAAGGCTCAAAAATCAACGACCAATGGGGCGCTTTGGAAATCGGTCCCGGCGCCGGAACTCTTACCCGAGCTTTGGCGAAAAACAGCAAAAAAACCGTTGCCGTTGAAATTGACAAACGGCTTATTCCCCTTTTGGGTTATACTTTAAACGATTTAAAGAACACAAAAGTTTACAACGCCGATGTTATGGAGCTGGATTTAAACACCCTTATTTCGGAAGAATTCGGCGATATGGATGTGGCACTTTGCGCAAATCTTCCCTATTACATAACAACTCCCATCATAATGAAGGTTTTAGAGGATTGCAGCGGTGTTAAATCCTTGACCGTTATGATTCAGCGTGAAGTTGCAGAAAGAATGGTTGCCTCGCCCGGAGGCAAAGATTACGGCGCACTTTCCGTGGCGGTTCAATTTTACACAAAGCCGAAAATCGTATGCCATGCCGAACCTCATTGTTTCATTCCTCAGCCCAAGGTTGCCTCAACCGTTGTAAATCTTGAGGTTTTGAACTCTCCGTCGGTTTCGGTAACCGATAAAAAATTATTTTTCGACATTGTTAAATCCGCATTCGGACAAAGGCGAAAGACGCTTCTTAACGCACTTTCCAAAAGTCCTTATTTAACAATTGACAAAGAGTTGATTTCCTCGGCAATTGAAAATGCGGGATTACAGCCCGATATCCGAGGGGAAAAACTGACGCTTGAGCAATTTGCCCAAGTTGCAAACTATATCGAGAAAGGTTGATAATATGATAACAAGTAAACAAAGAGCCTATTTAAGAGGTCTCGGAAGCAAGATTCCTGCCCTTCACCAAATAGGAAAAGACGGAATATCCGAAAATTTTCAGCGTGCAATCAGCGACGCTTTGGACGCAAATTCTTTGGTTAAAATCCATGTTTTGGAAAATGCCCCTCTCTCCGCCAGAGAAGCTTCAGTTGAAATGGCGGACAAACTGAGTGCGGAGTGTGTTCAGGTTATAGGCAGAAAATTTGTTTTATACAGAGAAAGCGAAAATTCACCAAAGCTCCTTTAATTTACGAAAGAAGGCGAAAAAATGATTCTTACCATTGATATAGGAAACACAAATATCGTTTTGGGCGGATTTTTGGAGGACAAGCTGGCGTTTGTTGCCAGAATAGCCACCGATGCCACAAAAACCGAGGACGAATATGCCTCAAAAATTCGAAACATTTTGACTTTACATAATGTTGAAGCAACGGCGGTCAAGGGAGCTATCATTTCTTCTGTTGTTCCGCCGCTTAACTCCGTTATGAAAAGAGCCATCAAGTTTATTTACGGAATTGACCCGATTTTGGTGGGTCCCGGCATAAAAACAGGCATAAACATTCATTGCGACGATCCCTCCTCGGTAGGCGCCGATTTAATATGCGCCTGTGTTGCCGCTCACCATATTTACGGAAGCCCGTCTCTTGTAATCGATATGGGAACCGCCACAAAAATTATGGTATTGGACAGCAAAGGCACTTTTATCGGAGTTTCCATAAGTCCGGGTGTGAACATCGCCCTTAAAACTCTTGCCTCCGGAACGGCACAGCTTCCGCAAATAAGCCTTGAAGCGCCCAAGTCCGTTATAGGGAAGAACACTATCGATTGTATGCGCTCGGGCGCTGTTTTCGGCAACGCCTCAATGATAGACGGTATGATTGACAGATTTAACGAGGAAATGGGTTCCTCTCTTCCCGTTTATGCCACAGGCGGAATTGCACCTATGATTATCCCCTATTGCAAACACGAAATAACCCTCAACGATAATTTGGTTTTGGAGGGACTTTATATTCTTTACAACAAAAACAGTTAAATATTTATTTGTGTATTATCTCCCTTTGGAGTTAATATAAAAAAATTATGCGTTGTATCGCAAAAGCGAACGACAGCAAGGAGGATTTTATGAAAACACAAACAAACAAACTGACCACCGCCTCTTTGGTAATGGGCGCAGTACTTACCGCACTTGTTGTGATACTTCAGTATTTCGGCGCTTTTATCAAAATCGGACCTTTTTCCATTTCCCTTGTGCTTGTGCCCATTGTTATCGGGGCGGCAGTATGTGGAAAAGGAATCGGAGCATGGCTCGGCCTTGTTTTCGGCGCAATGGTTCTTCTTACGGGTGATGCGGCGGCTTTTCTGTCAATTCACGCAAGCGGAACTATTCTGACCGTTCTCTTAAAGGGTATTGCCTGCGGCTTTTTTGCGGGACTGATTTACGACATTTTCAAAAAATACAATCGCTACATAGCCGTTGCGGCGGCGGCAATCGTATGTCCCGTTGTAAATACCGGAATTTTCCTTTTGGGATGCCGTATTTTCTTCTTTGATGCGGTTTCGCTCTGGGCAAATGGCGAAGATGTTTTTAAATATATGATAGTGGGTCTTGTCGGCTTTAATTTTCTTATAGAGCTTGGCATAAATCTTGTTTTAAGCCCCGTTATTGTAAGAATTTTAAATATAAGAAAAATAAAATAAGATATATTGAAACGGTGCGACCCAAATGAATCGCACCGTTATTTTATACTATTTTTGCGCCTGATTGGATATCGTCAGCCACGGT
>CAZTEA010000033.1:0-9581 GCA_964612315.1 uncultured Oscillospiraceae bacterium
GGGGGCGTACTCCTCTCTTGCGGCAGACAAACTTTTCCCCGACGGACAAAAAATGTACTTTCGAAATTTTGATGCTGTTTTCTCAGCAATCGAAAAGGGCCTCTGCTCCTACGGCATTCTTCCCATCGAAAACAGCCTTTACGGTTCCGTAAACCAAGTTTACGACCTTATGAAAAATCATAATTTCTATATAAGTAAAGGGGTAAAACTTAAAATTAGCCATGTTCTCCTTGGAAAAAAAGGCGCAAAGCTCAGCAGTATAACTGACATTTATTCGCACGAACAAGCAATCGGGCAATGCTCAAGCTTTTTAAGCAAGAACCCTAACATAACGGTTCACATTTGCGAAAACACAGCAATTGCCGCAAGAATTGCAGCAAATGATGAAAGCGGCACAGTTGCTTCCATTTCCTCGCCCGAATGCGCAGAGCTTTACGGTCTTGAAATAATCGAAAAAAATATTGCCAATGCCCAAAATAATCATACAAGATTTATTTGCATTTCAAAAAATTTGGAAATATCTTCCGATGCCTCAAAAATAAGTCTTATGCTTCAAGCTCAGCATAAGCCGGGTTCGCTTTATGCCCTTATCTCTCGTTTTGCCGCTCTCGGACTTAATATTACAAAATTAGAAAGCCGACCGATTGCGGGACAGGATTTTGAATATCTTTTTTATTTTGATATTGAAGGTTCGGTTTACAACGAGCGTGTTCTTTCTCTTATTTCGGAGCTTGTTTCCGATGAGGATTCGGTATTTTTGGGAAATTACAGCGAAATTTAAGGTGAAATATTATGAAATACGGACTTATAGGAAAAACTCTTACCCACAGCTATTCCAAAATAATTCATGAGGCAATGGGCGAATACAGCTACGATTTGGTCCCTCTTGCGGAAAGCGAAGTTGAAAATTTCGCAAAACACGGCGGCTACGATGGATTTAATGTAACAATTCCGTATAAAAAGACCGTCATTCCTCTTTGCAAGCAAATTTCAGACTCAGCAAAGGAAATCGGAAGCGTTAATACTGTTGTACGAAAAAATGACGGACTTTACGGCTACAACACAGACTATGACGGATTTTTGGCGCTGTCTGTCAAGGCAGGGATTGACTTTCTCGGCAAGAAGGTTGCCATATTGGGCACAGGCGGCACATACCTTACCGCAAAAGCCGTGGCAAAAGCTCAAGGGGCAAGAGAAATCATTACAGTTTCCCGCTCCGGCAAATTTAATTATGAAAATATTTCTCAATGGAATGATTGTGAAATAATTATAAACACAACCCCTGTCGGAATGTTTCCCCGTAACGGAGACCGCATTGTTTCATTAGACGATTTCAAAAATTGCTGCGGTGTTATCGATGTTATATATAATCCCAACAAAACACCTTTGATTTTTGATGCTGAAACAAGAAAGATTCCTGCCGCAGGAGGTCTTTATATGTTGGTTTATCAGGCAAAATGCGCCTTTGAAATTTTTACCGGAAAAACCTTAAGCCATAAAAGGACAGAAGAAATTTTTCATAAAATCGAAAATGATATGAAAAATATAATCCTAATCGGAATGCCCGGATGCGGCAAATCCACAATCGGCAAAAAAATTGCCGAAGAAACCGGCAGAGAATTTATCGATACCGACAAAGAAATCGAAAAAAAGACAAATATGACCATTCCCGAAATTTTTGACACATACGGCGAAAACTACTTCAGAAATTTAGAAGCCGAGGTCGCTCTTTACTGCGGAAGTCAATCGGGAAAAGTTATCGCAACCGGCGGCGGAATTGTAACCGTGGAAAAAAATTTGTATTCTTTAAAGCAAAACGGCACAATTTATTATATTAAGCGAGATTTAACCCGCCTTGCAACGAGCGGTCGTCCTCTTTCAAAGGATAAATCGTCACTTTTGAAAATATCAAAAGAGCGTGCGCCTCTTTACGAAAAATTTGCTGATAAAGTCATAGATAACAACGGTAATATCAAAAATTTCAAATTTAATGAAACTTAATAAACACAAAGTGCGTTGAAAAGATTTCAACGCACTTTTATATTTTTGTATTCTATCACTAAAATTTATTCCTTAATCGTTCCGTCCGAATTAAACAGAGGAAGCTTTTCAAGATAAACTATATCCTCTCTTTCCTTTGCATCGCCCTCAGCAAGAACCGCAGCCTTACCTACAATTTTACCGCCTGCTTTCTCGACCAAATTTTCAAGCGCCGACAAGGATTCGCCTGTTGAGATAACATCATCAACGATTAAAACTCGCTTTCCGTCCATTCGATGTGCGTCTTCTCCATCCAAATAAAGGTGCTGTTCCTTGGCAGTCGTAATCGATTTAACATTAACTTCAAAAATGTCACTCATATAAAGCTTCGGATTTTTTCTTGCCACAACATAGAAATCGTCCCCGTTTTGTCTTGCCATTTCGTGAATCAACGGTATTCCCTTTGCCTCTGCCGTAATTAAGCAATCATACTTTGGAGCTTTCTTCAAAAGTTCTCTTGCGCAAGCAACGGTAAGCGGTGCATCCCCGAAAATTACGAACGCCCCTATGTATAAATCATCATTAACCTTACACAAAGGAAGTTCTCTTTCAAGACCTGCTATGTTCATTTTGTAATTCATTTTTCATTCACCTCATCAATATTTTTACGCCCATTAAAGCGCAATTCTTCTTAATTTTTAAGCATCTTCCCCACGAGTTCCCTCGGATTTATCAAAGCCTTGGTCGTGCTTTGAGTCATTTTTCGAAGATATCGCCCCGTCCGAATTTTCTTTATTCTTATGGTCGCCGTTATCCTCAGAATTTTCATCCTCTTTATCCGAGTCATCATAATTCACATTTTTACAGTATTTACAGTATGACCTGGGCTTGTTATCGGCAGTAAACGGAAGTGACATTGAATTACATCCGGACGACGCCAAGTCTCCCGTTGAACTGCACACGCTATACATTTTGATACCGTCAGGCGCCGAAATCGACTTAATCGTTTCGTCTTTATGAATTTTGCTCATAATCTCCCGAAATGCCGTCATACTTCCGTACGGTCTTCCGATAACCTTGTTTCTGTCATATCCGCTCCACACGGCACAAACATAATTCGGAGAAAATCCAACAAACCACTTATCATAATTATCATCGGTAGTTCCTGTTTTTCCTGCCGTGAAAACGCTCTCGCCGTTGGCTTGAATTTGCGTGCCGCCGCCGACGCTTCCCGTTCCCGAAGTAACAACATAACGCATAAGCTGTGCCATTATATATGCGGTTTCTTCGCTTACCGCCTGATTTTTCTTGGGAGTGTGTTCTATAATGAGATTCCCCTCACGGTCGTAAACCTTGGTGAAAATATACGGCTCCGTATAGACTCCGTCATTAACAAATATGGTATAAGCACCTGCCATTTCAATGGGCGAAACGCCTCTTGTCATACCACCCAAAGCCAAAGCCGACAAATTTTTGTCATCTTCCGACAATGTTGATATTCCCAGCTTATTTTCCAAAAACGAATATGATTTGTTCACTCCCAAATCTTTAACCACTCGGCAGGCAACCACATTCGAAGAGCGCTGAACAGACTCTTTAATCGTTGCCGTCGGTCCCATGCTGGTTGAATTTTTGGGCTTAAATCCGTTACCGAAATCTTCTGTAACATTGTTGTATACGGTGGACGCATGAATTATTTTATTCTCAAGAGCCGGTGCATAAACAGCAATCGGCTTAATCGACGAACCCGGCTGCCGTGCCACTTTCACACGATTTAGCACCAAATTGCCCGATTTTACGCCCAAACCACCGGACATTCCTTTAATTCCGCCCGTATAAGGGTCAACGATTACAATTGCAGACTGCATCGAGTTTGAATCGGAGGCATTATATCCGAAAATTCTTGCCGCCTCCGAAGGGCTTGCATATATAGAATCTATTGCGTCTTGGACTTTTGGGTCAACGGTTGTTATAATCTTCAACCCGCCGTAGCTCACTCTTCTTACGGCAAGCTCGTGGCTGTACCCCATACTTTCATATTCCGCAACCAGCTTTTCCTTTAAATACTCGATATAATAATCATCGTATTCTTTGTCTTTTTCATCGTCTTTTTTGTTAAACACCAGCTTGAAGCTTTTCGCTTCTTTGTATTCTTCTTGATTGATATAGCCTTGATCAAGCATTTTCTCCAAAACAATTTCCTGCTTGGTTTTATTGTTTTTTGGATTTTTAAGAGGGTCGTAATATGTGGGATTTTGTGTTATTCCCGCAATACAAGCACACTCTGCCAAATTCAGCTCGTCCACCGGCCGTCCGAAAATCTTCATTGATGCCGACTGAACTCCGTAGCAACCGTTTGAAAGGTTGATTACATTAAGGTAAAGCTCCAAAATTTCCTCTTTGGACAACTGTTTTTCAACATTGACTGCCTTCGACATTTCTCTGAGCTTTCTCGCCGGTGACGGATCCCAATCATTTTCAATATTTTTAACAAGCTGCTGTGTTATGGTGCTTCCCCCTCGGCTTATGCTGTCGCTGCCCGAAATCTGCCCGATAACATATTGGAAAGTCGCCTTACCCGTACTTAGAAGATCCACACCGGAATGTTCATAAAAGCGTTCATCCTCAACCGCAACAAAAGCGTGCTGCATATCCTTCGGAATATCATCGATACCTACCCATTTCTGGTTTTCACCCTCGGAAAGTGTTGCAAGATGAGTCTCCTGCCCCGTTTTCGAATCAATATAATAAACCTCGGACGGCACACCGATATCCTTAAGGTCGATAGCTCCCACATCGCCCAGCCATCCTGCCATTGAGCAGTATACAATAACGCCTACAACCACAACAAAAACAGCCGCCGTAGCACCGAAAACCTTAAAGAAAGTTCCCACATAAGTCCACGCCGTTGTTTTCTTCTTTTTATTTTTGCGTTTTTTTCCGTCATTCTCACCTTCAAAATCAGCTTGTCTCATACCTTCGGCACGCCCGGAGCGTTTGGCATACGCCGCTCCGCTGTCGCCTCTTTTTCTCTCACCGCCGGTAGATTTTAGTCCGCTGCGCTTACCTCCTTCAGAAGCTTCCGATGTTCTTCTCTTGCTTTTAGGGTCAAGATCGGAATCATCAACAGGTCTGAATCCCATATAAACGCCTCCTTTTCCCGAAATCTTTCATTTCGATAAACACCAATTTATTTTAATACTCGTATAAAACGCCAAATATTCCGTTTCAAATAAACACATCTTTGAAAAGCCAGAGCTTTTCGACAACTGTTGCATTTATTATAACATATTTATTGCGATTTGCATAGTATATTTTTCAAAAATTAGGAAATAATTTTTAAAAAAAGATAAAGGAACTGATTAAATTGACAAAAACCATATTAAAAACCCTGGGAATGTTTCTTCTTTTGCTTGTTGTTGCGGCTGTAAGCTGGCTCGCTTCATATACTCTTACCAAAAGATCCATCGGCTCAAATCCCGAGCAAGCCGTGCAAACTTATAAAACTGTTGATGTTTTTGCCGAAGACAAAGAAATTGAGCAAAACAAATCAGTAACTTTTGAATATTATATCGTACGACTTGAGGGAGATTCTTTAAATGTTTACACCTGTGCCGACAACTCTGAAGAATTTCTATACAGCGAAAGCATTATAACCGCCAATCTAACAAAAATGGACTTAGAGCTTCTAAGCCGAGGTACTGTACTCTATTCCACCTCCGAGCTCACCGAATTTATGGAGAATTTTGTCAGTTAATGTTAAGAAATTTGCTCTTACCCCTTGCAGTTTTTCAAAAAATGTAGTATAATACAAAAGTAGCAGTATTTCATTGTATTGCTTGGCAAATATAATTGAATATTAAAGGAGATAATTTAAAATGGCAAAAGTTACAAAAGACACTATAATTATGGATGTTTTAAAAATCGATGCCGGTACCGCACCTTTCTTCCTTGAAATCGGTATGCATTGCTTGGGTTGCCCCTCGGCAAGCGGCGAAAGCATTGAACAAGCTTGCATGGTTCACGGAACTGATGCGGATGCTCTTGTTAATAAGATTAACGCATATCTTGAAGAAAAAGGCGAATAATTTTTTAAACCAAGTGACCGCAGGAACCTCTTGCGGTCACTTTACTTTATCGAATAATTAAAGCGAAAACAATCCGTTTTCACCGCCTTGCAATGCGTTTTGAAAAAAAATGAACAAATTTATCGAAAATACTTGACAAAATCACTTGAATGAAGTATAATAATTGCTGACGCTTTTCGTGATATTTATTGCGAAAGTTAAATGGTGCGGGCGCATAGCTCAGCTGGGAGAGCATCTGCCTTACAAGCAGAGGGTCATAGGTTCGAGCCCTATTGTGCCCACCATTTTATTTTTCAAAGGGTGTCTTAGATGACGGTTGATTTATTACCAATTATAAATATCGAGGGCAAAAGCCTTTCCGTGAAAGACACAATTGATTTTTCCGCAGAAAACGGATTTGATATCAGTTTTACCGAAAAAGCTCAGATTGAGGCAACTTTTACGGTTTGGGGCGACAGTATAAATCTCGTCTGTCGTGTGCATTGTCCCGTAACTTATGTATGTGACCGTTGCAATACGCCCTATGGCGATTCGCTTGATATCGAATTTGAAGAAACTCTTAAAAAAGAGAGTGTCTTTGAAAATCGTGATGATTCCGATCCCGATATCGTTTTCTTTACTGGAAATTCGGTTGAGATGGACAGCATTGTTTATAAAAACATTTTTATGAACATTCCCACAAAAAAGCTTTGCAACCCCGAGTGCAAGGGGCTTTGCGGCAAATGCGGCAAAAATCTCAACGATGGCGTTTGCGAGTGCGATACTCGTGAAACCGATCCGAGATTTGATATTCTCGACAATTTTTTCAAGTAGATTATGTAGGCGGTAGCCTATTCTCACATATAATTTCGGAAAGAGGTGTATAAAAATGGCAGTTCCAAAGAGAAAAACATCTAAAGCAAGAAGAGATAAAAGAAGAGCTAACTGGAAGCTTGCTATCCCCGGTATGGTTGCTTGCCCGCAGTGTGGTGAATTTAAGTTGCCTCACAGAGCTTGTAAAGCTTGCGGCACATACAAAGGACAGGAAGTCATCAAGGTTGAGGCTTAATCTTGTTTTGAAGAATTACAGCAGGGCTGATTTCGTTCAGCTTTGCTGTTTTTTTATTTTTATTCACATAAAAACCCGACTTTATCAAAATTTTGACGAATATTTTCAATTTCTTTTTTGTCCAATTTACTTTTTTCTATTGAATTTTCCTCGTTTTTATGTTATTATGCACTTAGAAAGTGTTACAACAATAAAGCACAAGGAGATGTTCTTATGAAAAAGCTTTCATTTTTAGTTCTTGCGATTACCGTTATTTTCGGCGCTGTGGCGTGTACGGACGCAAAAACCGAAATCAAAAACACTACGCCCGAAGAAAACCAAACTCAAAAAGACGATAACGAATCCCAAGTCAAAGAACACAAAGTAACCTTTTACTATGCCGACGAATCGGTAATGTACCTTGTTCCGCAAGAATGCTCCGTTTTTGCAAAAGATGATGAATTTTTTAACCGAATTTTATCAACCTTGCTTCAAGGTCCTCAAAACGGAAGCCTTGTCCCTACCGTAAAAGGAAATGTTAAACTTCTTTCCGCCTCTGTAAAAGACGGTGTATGCACCGTAGATTTGTCTTCGGAATTTAACGACAACAGCGGTGGCTCAACCAAAGAAATGATGGCAGTTTACTCTCTTGTAAGCACCTTTTGCAGCGTTGACAGTATCGACTCTGTTAAAATTAACATCAACGGCGACGAAAATCCATCTTTCGGAAGCTTTGACCTTAGCGAACCCCTTGAACCAAACCTTGATTTGTTCCAAAAATAAAATATATCTATAACATAAACAGCGTCCAACCTACGGTTGGGCGCTGTTTATGTTTAACTTAGTTTAGAAATCATATCTTTTTTTAAGGTCTTTAATTTTTTGATTGCAAGCCATAGAGTCTTCATCCTGATATTCCATATATTCGTCATCGTTGCTTAAATATGCGGAACGGTATACACTCTCTACCGCCTCCATAAGATTTTCACCGTATGTATCTTCAAGCTCGCCGAACTTGTCATCGTATTCTATATCACCTTTTCTCGCATCCATACACTTTTCATAATACTTGTCTCTAAAATCAATGGCAATTTCTCTTACCGCCTCGCTGTCTTTGCTATTTGCGGCAGAAACAGCTTCCTTTACCGTCTCTATAATTTCGTCATACACATCCTTCACATCAGACTCTACACCGCAGGCTACATACGATTCAGCGTATTCGATAGCATCTTCCAATGTATTCAACGCCGAAGATGCTATTTTGTCGTCTTCTCTGATATCTTCAATATCATCACGGATTTTTTCCATATCATCCTGATAATCTTCGTAAAGTTCATTATTATTTTCTCTTTCCTTGTACTGCTCTTTGCCATATTCCTTTATTTCCTCAACAATGTTCTTGAATTCATCGTTATCACCGTCTGAAATAGCCTCCGCCAATCTCTCTTGAAAATCAAGGGCATCTTTCTTCCCGCTTGCCATTGATCCTCCGCAAGATGCCAAAAGAACAACTGTCATGCAAAGCACAAGTGCCGCCGATAAAACTTTTTTCATAATTTCCGTCTCCTTTTTAATGTTTATGATTTATGTTTTCACACTCATGATATCACAACCTATCCCAATTGTCAAGCTTTTACCCATGAAAAAGGCGGTAAATACGATGTTCCATCATATTTACCGCCGCATAAATTTCTACATTTCCATTTTTCGAATTTTTCCGATAAGGTAGCTTTCCATCTCCTGCTGTGCCCTTATTTTATATATATAAAAATCCATCAATCCCGGCTCTGTAACATGGTTATAGTTGTTCATTGAAATTTCGAGCTCTTCATGAACTTTTCTTCTCGCATCTTTAAGCTGCCGAAGCTCAGCTTCCGAAGCTTTTTCTTCCTTGGTTTTAACTTTAAACATTTTTTGCAAAAAGCCCTCATACACAGCGTATGTCAAAGCCCTCTCCTCCTCTTGTTTTATGCTTTTGTTTTAATATATTCCAAAAATACCCTTTCTATTCGTTTTCAGCCACGGTTTTTTTGTTAAATTTCTGTTAATTATTTCATTTTTAATTTCAAAACTCTTGTATCTTGCGGCAAATTATGGTATACTAAATATAATTAGGCTTCTTTAAGCTTTTTTAGGAGGATACCATGAGTATTAAAAGTATTGTTGAAAAATTTATCGGCACTTACAGTGACCGTGAACTTAAAAGAATTAACCCGATTATGGAGCAGGTTTTGGCGTTGGAAAGCACTATGGAAAAGCTTTCTTCTTCCGAGCTTGCCGCAATGACCCCCAAATTCAAAGAACGCCTCAAAAACGGCGAAACCTTAGATGATATTTTACCCGAAGCCTTCGCCGTTGTCCGAGAAGCTTCGTGGCGTGTGCTTGGGATGAAGCACTTCCCCGTGCAAATTATCGGCGGAATTGTTCTTCATCAGGGCAGAATTGCAGAAATGAAAACAGGTGAAGGTAAAACTTTGGTCGCAACC
>CAZTEA010000034.1:0-9505 GCA_964612315.1 uncultured Oscillospiraceae bacterium
ATGCAACCTTAAGCATATCGAGAAGAGAGCTGTTGGTGCAGGAGCCGATACAAACCTGGTCGATTTTCATAGCGCCAAGTTCGGAAACGGATTTAATGTTATCCGGTGAGTGAGGGCAAGCCGCCGCAGGCTCAATATCGGATAAGTTGATTTCAACGATTTCATCGTAAACCGCATCGCTGTCCGCTTCAAGAGGCGTCCAAACATCTTCTCTTTTTTGTGCACGGAGAAAGTCTCTTGTGATTTCATCTGACGGGAAAATCGAAGTGGTTGCGCCCAGCTCGGCACCCATATTTGTAATGGTTGCACGCTCGGGAACGGAAAGCGTTTTAACGCCCTCGCCGCAATATTCGATAACCTTGCCGACTCCGCCTTTAACGGAAAGGCGTTTTAATACTTCCAAAATAACATCCTTGGCAGCAACCCACGGTGAAAGCTTGCCGCTTAAATTAACTTTTACAATTTTCGGATATGTTATGTAGTATGCACCGCCGCCCATTGCAACGGCAACATCAAGACCGCCCGCACCGATAGCAATCATACCGAGACCGCCGCCGGTGGGAGTATGGCTGTCGGAACCGATAAGAGTTTTGCCGGGAATACCGAAGCGTTCAAGATGAACTTGGTGGCAAATTCCGTTACCGGGACGGCTGAAATATATACCGTGCTTTTTTGCGATAGAGCCGATAAATCTGTGGTCATCGGCGTTTTCAAAGCCAGACTGAAGAGTGTTGTGGTCGATATAAGCCACGGACCTCTCTGTTCTCACACGGGGAATACCCATAGCCTCAAATTCAAGATATGCCATAGTTCCCGTTGCGTCCTGAGTTAAGGTTTGGTCAATCTTAATACCGATTTCGCTTCCCTTTTTAAACTCGCCGTCAACAATGTGAGCTTTTAAAATTTTTTCTGTAAGCGTTAAGCCCATTTTATACATTCCTTTCATAATTGAAGTCAATATAGGATAAGTATAACACATTTTGAAAAAATTTGCAATACCGCCGAGAAAGTTTAATCATCAAACTTACACAATATTTGTTTTTAAGATTTTCGGGACTTGACAAATAAGGAGGATACTGGTATAATTTAGAAAATGAATATTCCTGTGAGGGAGTAGCGGGCGCTGAAATGCGTAGCAAGTCAACATCATGGTTTTTATAACCTGGCTTGTTTTAAATTGCCAGACTCATGTATAACATTTGCGATGCTGAGTCTTAAAATGAATAATTGGGGCTCAAGCATAGCAACATAGTTATGCTTGAGCTTTTTTCTTATAGGGATAAAGGAGGAATTAAGTTGATTTTTCACAGTAAATCAAAGGAAGAGGCGATAGCCTATCTTAAAACAGATGCCAAAGACGGTCTTTGTGAAAGCCGAGGGACGGAACTTTTAAAGCAATACGGAGAAAATAGGCTCAAAGAGAAGAAATCAAAAACATTTCTTATGAAATTTTTCGACCAGTTTAAAGATGTTATGATTTTAATTCTCATAGCTGCCGCAATTGTTTCGTTTGCAATTGCCTGTGTGGAGAAAAATCCACGGGAATTTTTTGAACCGGCATTGATTTTGCTTATTGTTATCATAAATGCGATTATGGGTGTTATGCAAGAAAGTAAGGCGGAAAAGGCGCTTGCTGCGCTTAAAAGTATGTCGGCTCCTCATGCAAGGGTGATAAGAGACGGTGTGGAAAAGATTATAGATGCCGCCATGCTGGTTCCGGGAGATATTATTCATCTTGAAGCGGGCGATTTTATTCCGGCAGATGCAAGGCTTTTAAAAAGTGTAAGCCTTAAAAGTGAGGAGTCGGCGCTTACGGGTGAATCTGTTCCGTCGGAAAAGGATGCCGATGCCACGGTTGCGGAGGACGCCCCGCTGGGGGACAGAACGAATATGGTGTTTTCGGGTTGCAGTATAACCTACGGAACAGCACTTGCGATTGTGGTTGCAACAGGAATGGATACCCAAATGGGCAAAATTGCCAATCTTTTGGAAGAGGAACGGGAAACACAAACACCTCTTCAGAAGAAGCTGGCACAGCTTGGGAAATATCTGGGTATTTTGGCAATTGCCGCCTGTGCGGTAATTTTTGCGGTTGGACTTGCCAATGATATTATGCCTTTGGAAATCTTTATGACGGCAGTTTCCCTGGCGGTTTCCGCAATCCCCGAGGGACTTCCCGCAATAGTAACCATTGTTCTTTCAATCGGGGTTCAGAGAATGGCAAAGAAAAATGCTCTTATCAGACGGCTTCCGGCAGTTGAAACTTTGGGAAGTGCCTCCATTATTTGCTCCGATAAAACGGGAACTTTAACCCAAAACCGTATGACTCTTACAAAAGCCTATGTTGACGGCGGAGCAATCGAGGACATAACGGAAGATAATTCGGAAAAGATAAAGATGCTTCTTAAATACGGCACTCTTTGCTGTGACGGCAGCGTGAATTTTGAGGGAGACAAAGTGTCGTTTGTGGGAGACCCCACGGAAACCGCAATCGTTTTTGCCGCTCATAAAAATAATATGACAAAGGAAGAACTTAACGGAGAGTGCCCCAGAATCGGCGAAATTCCTTTTGATTCGGACAGAAAGCTTATGTCCACAATTAACAAAATTAACGGTAAAAATATTGTTATCGTTAAGGGGGCTTTTGATATTTTGTCGATGCGTTGCATAAAGGGCGATTTAAATAAGGCGAAAAAGCTTACGGAGCAAATGAGCGAAAACGCTTTGCGTGTTCTTGCTGTCGGTTATAAAGAGATAGAGGAAGTTCCGCGGGAATTGAAATGCGAGGAAATCGAGAAAGACTTGACCTTTATGGGTCTTGTGGGGATGATTGACCCGCCGAGAGAGGAAGCGAAAGAGGCGGTTAAAGTGTGCCGAAAAGCTGGAATTAAGCCGGTGATGATAACGGGCGACCATATTGTTACGGCTACCGCAATTGCGAAGGAGCTTGGAATTTTTCAAGCCGGAGACAGGGCGATAACCGGAGCAGAGCTTGATTTGATGACGGATTCCGAGCTTGATGTCGCCGTTAAATCGATATCCGTTTACGCAAGAGTTTCACCCGAAAACAAAATTCGTATCGTTAAGGCTTGGCAAAGATGCGGTCAAGTGGTTTCAATGACAGGTGACGGCGTTAACGATGCTCCGGCGCTAAAGGCGGCGGATATAGGCTGTGCTATGGGTATAACAGGTACGGATGTTGCCAAAGGTGCGGCAGATATGACGCTTACGGACGATAATTTTGCAACAATTGTAGATGCGGTTCGTGAGGGCAGAGGAATATATGCAAATATCCGTAAGGTTGTGGGTTTTCTTTTGGGAACAAATATAGGCGAGGTAATAGCGGTGTTTGCGGCAATGCTTCTGTGGCATAAAACTCCTCTTCTTTCCATGCAGCTTCTTTGGATAAACCTTGTAACGGACAGTCTGCCGGCTATTGCCTTGGGTATGGAGGATGTTGAAAGTGATGTTATGGATAAAAAGCCGAAGCCGAAAAATGAGGGAATTTTTGCTCACGGCCTTGGTGTAAGAGTGGTTTTGCAAGGAATTATGTTTGCGGTTTTAAGCCTTGTGGGTTTTTACTTGGGTGAAAAAATGACAGGCAAGATTGAGGGCGGACAAACAATGGCGTTTATGGTGTTGGCGCTTTCGCAGATTATACAAAGTTTTAATATGCGTTCCGAACATTCTGTGTTTAAAATCGGCGTGTTTTCCAACAAAAAGCTCAATGCTTCCGTGCTGATTTCGCTGACAATGGTATTTTTGGTACTGTTTACTCCCGTTAAAACAGCTTTTGGACTTATTTATCTTACCAAAGAGCTTTATTTGATAGCGGCGGGACTTATATTTGTACCTCTTGCGATTATGGAAATATCAAAGCTTGCAGCGTCCATTATAAACAGAAACCGTAAATGACAATTTTTATAAAGAAAAAGGGCGATGCCTCAGTTAAGAAATAACTTAACGAGACACACCCTTTTTAAAATTTGATTATAATTTGCTTAATTTTTCAAGACATCTACGGCAAATTATTTTTTCTTCATACACAACGGTGTCTTTTTCGCTGCCGCAGAAAGTGCAGGCAGGTTCGAATTTGCGAAAAATAAGACTGTCGCCGTCTGTGAAGATTTCCAGCTTATCATTTTCTTCGATTCCAAGAATAAGTCGAGTTTCTTTAGGGATAACAATTCTTCCCAAAGCATCGATTTTTCTTACAATCCCTGTTGATTTCATTTACAAATCAATCCTTTCTTTATTTATCCACAAGAAAATAATACCATAATTGCCAAAATTTGTCAATAGATTTCGTAAAAAAGTTTTTTATGGCGAAAAAACAAAAATTAAGGCGGAGAACCATATTAAATCAATAAAAAACGGACAAAATAGGAAATTCCGAGAAGTAAGGTGAAAACGGACAGAAAAAGCACAAAAAATCCGCCGCTTTTGTTTTTGGATTTTATAAGAAATGCTCCGAAAGAAACTGAATAAACCGTTTCCCAAAGAAGTAAAACGGCGAGCAGAAGGTTAGTTAACATAAAGATTTCCTTTCTTAAATTTTACATTGTTCCGAAGTTACTGCGTTCGATAAACACGGAAATGCTTGGGGCAAAGTAAGAATTTTTGAAAATTTCGTTATGGTTTAAAGCTTCCCATTGGTCAACGGTATCACAATTTTTCATAAGAGAGTTGCCGACACCGAATATATCACAGCCGCTTTCTCTTGCGGTCATAAACAAAGCGCAAGCCTCGGTGGTTAAATATTCTTCGATGTCTTTTTGTGAAATCGAGGGATTAAAGGAGTTTACTTCGGCAAAGAACGATGCGCAGAGCTTGATTGTGGTTGAATTTGGCGTTGATTTAAGAGTGAACTTGGCTGGGGAGAGTAATTTCAGGCGAACCATTTGCGCTTCGCCGTTTTTGGAAACGGTAATGTCCGCTGTGTTGGTTTTATTGGTCAAAAGCCCGTAAATACAGCTTTGAAGCGGGGAAAGTGTGCCTGCCGCCTTGTTGTCTTTCAATAAAAATAATCCGGAAAATTCGGACTTGGACGGTGAAAGGTGTAAAGGAGATTCGCTTGATGAAGGGAACTCGTTACTGCTGTTGTAGGGCGAAATTTTACCCATGGGAACGGCTGAGGCAAGCATTGACTGTTCGTTAATAAGCTCACGGAGGGTTTTGGGCGGAGCGAGGGCGGAGCTGTTTTTTATAACAAGGTCGTAGTATTCGGCAGTATTTGCTTCCAAAGCAGGATTGATGGCGGATAAAAATGCTTCTGCAGTTGCTTCGGAGATGCAAATGTTTGTGTTGGGCCTGACTTCTCTTTCGTTAAGAAGAAACGGAATATGCTTTGAAAGTCCCTCCTTGGCGGCTGCGGCGGAAAAAACAATAATTTTAAGGTGTGAAAAATTTGGTGTTTTGCTTAAAAAACAGTTTAAACTGTTTCGAGCCTCATAAAGACTGTCTGCGTTTATGACAATGTTTTCCACACGGGTATTTGAAGTTTCGTCTTGGCTCAGCGACGGGGCTTCGCCACCGCTTCCCATTGCCAAAGGAGACGAAATCTGAAAGGTGTAGTTGTATTTGCCCTTATGCTTATCAATTCCCACGGCAATAATATAGGCGGTTTGGTCGATTTCACGGTTGTCGTAACAAGCGGCAAGAGGAAAGGATAAGGCTGTAATCAGTATAAATGAAATAAGCTTTTTCATAGTTTTCTCCCCTTTTGAAGTTTTGCGGCGGCAAGGGTGGCGAAGCAAAGAATAAATATTGCAAGAGCGCACAGGCAAAGTATGTTTTTACTTATGGTGTATGCGTTTTCACGGCTGGTGAAAAACAACGCCGAAAACAGTACTATTAAGACTTGGGGATAAGCGAGAGGTCTTAATTTCGGCAAAGAGAATACGGTTTTGGCGGAAAATGCTACGAAAAAGATATCCAAAGCCGTTATTAAGATTGAGCAGCCCGCAAACAGATACATAAAATACCCGTCCACACGTCGAAAAAAACGCCCTGCGGAAAATAACTTTATAAGCTGGGCAAAAGGGTGTATGATTTTGTCGGAAACGGTGTAGGGAGCGGTGACATTTGAGGCGAACACAACGGCAATGTTAATGAGTATTCCGATTCCGAGCGCCGTAAGAGAGGTCTTTTTTGCCGAAGTTGTGTTTTGGGAGAAAGGGGCAAGCATAAACATAATGATTAGGTCGCCGTAAATACCCAGAGAGGAAAGTCCTTTTAAAAATGTGCTTTGTATGCCGTATCCGAGCTGTGGCGCAAGGTAGCTTGCCTCACCTTTAAAAAATGCCGAAACAATGATTATAATTGCGGCAAAAAGAAAGGTGGGCAAAATAAGTGAATTGGTTCTTCCTATAGCGTCGAAGCCCTGCGAAGCGCAGACGGTTACTCCGAGCATCAAAAAAAGGAATATAAACGCCAACGGAGCGGTGGGAAAGGAAACCGCTTTTATAAATTCGCCCGTTTCCCTTAAGGTTAAAGCGGCGGAAAATAACAGGTACGCCGAAAGGGCAAAAAACAGAATATATTGCCCGGGCTTTCCGAAATGTTCTTTTGCAAGAGAAATTAGAGTTTCTTTTCCGGTTTTTTCGTAAAGATTAAGAAGAAAAAGAAAAATCAAAAATGCAATAACTCCGGAAAAAACAGCGGTTAGCGTTGCGGCAGACCCTGAAATATCGGGGAATATGCGTGAATAGCCGGTAAAGATTTTAAATGTGGATAGATTTAAAACAATGGCGGCAAGCTCCCAATTTTTCATAAGGTATTTTTCTTGCATAATATTACACTCCTTTTCTCCATTTTCGGCTGATATGCGGTTGTTTTTTTGCTTCGTTTGTTTTAAGCGCCTTGGGGCGATGCTCCCTTTTCCAAAGGGGCGCAATAAAAATGGATTTAATGATGCCTCGGCTTTCCCGTGGGGTAATAGGCGAAAGGTAAGGAACACCCACAGAGGTTCTTGAAGAAAGAGCGGCAAGGGATACAACCATTCCGACGGCTATTCCCAAAAAGCCAGCAATGCCGCCCAGAATAATAAACATGAAGCGCATAAGTGAAATTGCACGGGACAAAGAAACGGAGGGGACAGCAAAAGCTCCCAAACCGGCAACGGATACGATGATTATAAGAATAGGACTTACCAAATTGGCGGAAACGGCGGCTTGTCCCAAAATCAATCCGCCTACAATTCCTATGGTAGAGCCTATGGAATCGGGAATTCTTAAGGATGCCTCCTTAATGAGCTCGAAAGCAAGCTCCATTATAATCAATTCCGTTATAACGGGAAAGGGAACGGCTTCTCTTGTGGCTTCGATAGCAAAAAGCAGCTCCGTTGGGATTGATTCGTGGTGATAAAGGGAAATTGCGGTGAAAATTCCCGGTAGAAACAGCGAGAGGGAAATTCCGAAAATTCGCACGGCTTTCATAAAATTGGCTTCTTCGGTGCGGACATAGTTGTCTTCGGAGGATTCGATAAGGTCTGCTCCCGTTGCGGGAAGAATAAGGGCAAATGGGCTTCCCTGCACCAAAACAACTACTTTCCCGTCTGCCAGCATTGATGCGGCACGGTCGGGTCTTTCGGTTTTTAAAACCTGAGGCAAGGGGAAAATGGTGCTTTCTTCAATGAGCATTTCAACTTCGGTTGAGGAAAATATATATTCAACATCAATTCCTGTAAGGCGCCGGCGCACCTCGTCCGTGACGGAGGTGTTTGTCAGTCCGTTAATATACATTAACGAGCACGGGGTGCGGCTTTTGCTTCCCAAATTGATTTTTTCGCATATAAGATTGGAGTCTTTGATGATTTTTCGAATCAGACCGATGTTGCTCATTATGGTTTCGGTAAAAGCCTCCTGGGGGCCGGACAAAACCGCCTCCGTAAGCGGCTGACCCACGCTTCTGGATTTCCAGCCCTTTACATCGGCAACAAAGGCACAGCGGCAGCCGTCAATGAAAATTCCGCAGTTTCCGAATCCGACAGCTTCGATGACCGTACGCATTTCGAAAATTTTGTCAAGGGGCGCTTGTGCAATCATATGCCGATAAATTTCATCTTCGGTAACTTTATCGGCTGAAATATCAAAGGTTTTTGAAACCAAACTTTTTAATATATCACGGTTAATATAATCGCCGTTTACCAAACCATCGTAAAAAATTAAAAATCCTGATATTTCTTTGTCAATGCATTTAACGGAAAATTCACGCACGATCAAATCAAAATTGGTGTCGGTGCAAAAAGCATCTTTTATAAAGCTTAGATTTTCGCCTATATGAGGACTGACTTTGCCTCCGGTATACGGAATTGACGAGGTGTCTTGGATTTTTGCCTTAATGTAGCTGTTTACATCGTTGTTGCAGTTAACGGTTTGCTGCGGGGGGTTAACAACAAAATCGGTTGCAACAGGTGCATCATTATATATAAAAAGTTTTTTAATTCCCATCGCTTTCTCCTTCATAATTTTATATTTATTGTTTGCCGAATTTGAAAAACTATGTAAAAAATATGAACCTCAAATTGGTCGAGGTTCATATTTGGTATTCTTATTTTGTTTGAGTAATGCTAAAGTCTTCTTTGATAATAAATTCTTCGGTGTCTTCGTCCGAAGTCGGCGTTTCTTCTTCGGTGACATCCGCCTCGGTTTCATCCTCCAGGGATTTTAAATATTGAGCGGCTTTTTTCGGATTTGCCTTTGATTTATCAGCTTTTAGATCAAAGAGAAGGTTTGTGCCGTCGTAATCTTCATTTTCGGAAATTAACCCTGTTTTTTCGTCAAAAGTATATTGCGCGTTGTTTAAAAATGTTGTGTCGGTTACGGCTATATACAATTTTTGATCCGCAAAATATTCTATGCTGTCGCTTTCGATAATGCGATATAAAATCCCGTCGATGATTTTTTCGCTGTAGCCTCCGTGCATGGTCACAATATTGTATTTAAGGGGGTTTAA
The DNA here is from genome assembly GCA_964612315.1 of uncultured Oscillospiraceae bacterium. Lineage (GTDB taxonomy): Bacteria > Bacillota > Clostridia > Monoglobales > Monoglobaceae > SIG454. Next base: position 8,956 of record CAZTEA010000034.1, read on the forward strand.
CCCTTGAATAAGCGGTGTGACCAAAATTTCGTCGTCATAAGTCATAGGAGTTTGGTCCGAGTTTTCGACGGCAACCACAACATAGGTTCTGTCGGGATAGACATCCCATGAGGATGCTTTAAAGTCGCTGATTTCTTGTCCCGATGCGATGCCGAGAATTGTTGCTTTATATTTTCCGTCAGCTTTGGTATCGGATAAGGGTGCGGTTTCTTCAAAGTTTTTGGCGAGCGTTTTGTCTCCGAGCTCTTCGGCAACTTTTTTGGGGGACAGATAATGAATTGCCGCAAAAACCGATGTCCCGATTATGCAGATAATTGCTGCAGCCAATGCGACAGCTTTAATGCTGAATTTCTTTTTGGTCATATTTAATTCCTCGCTTTCAATATCAAAAGGAGCTGCCACGGAGGATTTTATTATTTTTGCGTGTTCTTGCAATTTGCTTTCCAATTCCGTTAATTTCACTTTCGAACATCTCCTTCCAAAAGTATTTTTAATTGATTAAGTGCTCGTTTGGTTCTGTATTTTACGGTTGAAACGGGAATATGTAAAG
>CAZTEA010000035.1:0-9415 GCA_964612315.1 uncultured Oscillospiraceae bacterium
ACATTATACATATTCTTCCGAAAAAAATATTTTTTTCAAAAAACTCTTGACAAATGGAAAATTAAGTGGTATCATTTCTAAGTAAAGCAGAAGTTTTCCGCTTCTCCCCTTCGCAAATCGATGCAAAAGGGTCTAATCAATTTATTTTGATATTTTTGTGCGGAAGCTATGCTCTCGCACTTTTTTTGTGTAAAAAGTGCCAATATTTTTTGGAGGTGTTCTCACATAGCTAAACAGGATTTGATGATTAACTTTGAAATCAAAGATGCGGAGGTTCGACTTATCGGTCCGGACGGCGAGCAGCTCGGTGTTGTTTCCAACAAAGAAGCGCAGCGTATCGCCGAAGAACATAATCTCGACTTGGTTAAAATTGCCCCTCAGGCAAAGCCGCCGGTTTGCAGAATTATGGATTACGGCAAGCACAAGTTCGAGCTTGCAAAAAAAGAAAAAGAAGCTCGTAAAAACCAAAAGGTTGTCAGTATTAAAGAGGTTCGCCTCAGTCCCAATATTGATGAGCACGACTTTAATACCAAGGTTAATCAGGGAATTAAATTTTTAAAGTCCGGCGACAAGGTTAAAGTTTCTGTCAGATTCAGAGGACGAGAAATCACTCACTCCTCTCTCGGTAAAGAGCTTCTTCTCCGAGTTCAGGACGCCATGGCTGAAGTTGGCGTTGTTGAAAAGGGCATTAAACTTGAAGGCCGAAATATGGCTATGTTTGTTGTACCGAAGAAAGTATAAACATTTTATCGGTTGTACCGAAAACTTATTTTACGGAAGGAGACTTAAAAATTATGCCTAAAATAAAAACACACAAAGGTGCCGCTAAGCGTTTTGGCGTTACCAAGAACGGCAAAGTAAAAAGAGGTAAGGCTTTCAGAAGTCACATTTTGAACAAGAAAACAACCAAGAGAAAAAGAAAGCTCAGAAAGCTCGGTTACTTATCAAAGGCTAACTGCGCTACAATCAAGAGTATGATACCTTACAAATAAGAATTGATTTTAAGAAAGGAGCTATTGACATATGGCTAGAGTTAAAGGTGCTATGCACACTCGCAAGAGACGCAAGAAGATATTAAAATTAGCAAAGGGCTACAGAGGTGCCAAGAGCAAATTATATAAAACAGCCAACCAGGCAGTTATGAAGTCATTGGTATATGCTTACCGTGACAGAAAGAACAAAAAGAGAGAATTCAGAAAGCTCTGGATTGCTCGTATTAACGCAGCTACCCGTATGAACGGTATGAGCTACAGCAGATTTATGAACGGTCTTAAGAACAACGGCATTGAAATCAACAGAAAGATGCTTTCCGAGATTGCTGTTTCCGACCCTGCTGCATTTGCTGAATTAGTTGAAAAAGTAAGATAATTTTAATATGACAAAAAGTTATATCCGAAACTCGGGTATAACTTTTTGCGGTTCTTACACACTAAAATTTATCATTGGATTAGCGCATAACAAGTTTCAAATTTGCAAACAAGGAGATATTCTTATGAACTATTTGATGTCTGTTGCTTCGGTTATAAAAGACTTGCTTAATTTGTTATATTCAAATCTTACACAGGCTTTTCAGAGTATACATCTTGATGAACGCCTTGCGTTTTTGTGTAAATATCATTTGGTTATATGCTTGTTGTTCTTTTTGGCATTTTCGGTATATACTGTATTTTTTTACAAAAAGCAAAGCTTTGTGAATTTTGAAAATCCCGTTAAGCTGGTCATCACAATACTTCTTTTATTTATGTATTACTTTTTGGCAGATAAAAGTATCAATTTAAGTTCATTCGGACTGGGTCTTATAACCGTCCACCCCTTCCTTTTGATTATAGTCGCCAAATTATACGGGCCATGGCCCGCAGCTTCTTTCGGCGCCGTTGAATACTTGTTATCCAGAATCGGAAGTTCCGACGGCCCACCAATGTTCGCCATATTCTTTATATATGCCATAGGCGGAATGATTCACGGTTTAATTTTATACGAAAGGAAAACCGCATTTTGGCGCTGTCTGCTGGCACGACTGGTTACCGTGGTTTTATGCAATGTGTTTCTTCTTGCTTTGGTGCGTGCCGGAACATATACGCACACCGACCCGTTAAGCGTTTTTATTCCGCAGACGATAACTACAAACATTTTACAAATACCGATACAGGCAATACTTGGATATATCTCCTTATTGCTTATTAAAAAATTGAGACAATATTTTGAATTTTGATTATGATTAAAAATATAACAAGCCGAGATAACAAAATAATAAAACTTGTTCATTCGTTAAACAAAAAAAGCGGACGGACAAAGCACAAGCTTTTTATTGCCGAAGGTAAAAGAATTGCCACCGAGGCAATTTTATATCAAAAAGAGCAGATTGCTTTTTTCCTTATTTCCGACAGTTTTTACGAAAAAGACCCGGGTTTTGTCCGAGATTTTGAATGTTATAAGGTTCCTGACAATCTTTTCAGCTTTGTTTGTGACACCAAAACACCTCAAGGCGTTTTGGCTGCTGTGCACTTTTTCAACGAATTTGAAACAAGTGATTTATCTCGTAACATTCTTATTTTGGACGGGGTTTCGGAACCCGGAAATATGGGAACGATACTCAGGACAGCTGATGCCATGGGATTCGAAGACATATTTATTATGAAAGGTTCTGCCGACATTTTCAGTCCGAAGGTTGTTCGTTCAACAATGGGTTCGATTTTTCGTTTAAGATTTCATTTTGAAGACAATTTGGACTTTATAAAAAAGCTTAAAGACGATAACTTTAAAATAATATCAACGGCACTTTACAACTCCGTTTCTTTGGAAACGGTTCCGATTTTTGAAAAAAACGCAATTATTATCGGAAACGAAGCTGACGGTGTTTCAAAGGAAATGCTTGAAACTTCCGATTTTCTTGCACGAATAGATATGGCAGGGAGAGCCGAATCGCTTAACGCCTCCATCGCCGCCGGAATTGTAATGTATAGATTTTCCGTTAAGGAGGGTTGATTTTTATCATCTACGAACTTTGGCTTTGTGAGCTTTGCAATTATGATCCCGAGCAAATTTATAAATACATAAATATTTTTAAAGACGCCAAAAATGCATATAACGCAAAAGCCTCACATTTTAAACATAAAGAGGAAAAAGCATATCTTTCCAAACTTTTCAAAGCCGACCACTCCTTATCCGATGTCGAAAAGACCTTGGAGGACTGTAAGCGCAAGGATATTCAAATTATGTCGATTCACGACTCCGATTATCCGCAATTTCTAAAAAACGGACATCTTCCTCCCAGAATTTTATTTATTAAGGGCGAGCGTATAAATTTTAACGACTATCTTTCTGTTACAATTGTCGGAAGCCGAGCCGCAACCAAAAACGGTAAGTTTATGGCAAACAGCATTGCCGCAGACCTTACTTTAAATGGAATTTTGGTGGTAAGCGGACTGGCAAGAGGAATTGACACCGAAGCTCACAAAGGAGCGCTCGGCGTCGGCGGTAAAACCGTTGCATTTTTGGCCGGAGGTGTTGACATAATCTATCCTGCCGAAAACAGAGATTTGTATTTTGATATAATAAATAACGGAGCGGTTATCTCCGAACGACCGCCCGGAACTCACGGAAGAGATTTCTTTTACCAGCAAAGAAATCGAATTTTCGCCGCTTTAACCTACGGCACTCTATTTGTTGAGGGTGAAATAATGAGCGGAACAGCTATTACCGCAAAGCACGCAACAGACGCAAGCCGTGATGTGTTTGCAATCCCGGGAAGTCCCGCCGTTAAGCAATCGGAACTTCCGAACAGCCTGATTAAAAGCGGCGCAAAGATGGTTCTTTCCGCTATCGACATTATTGAGGAATATGCAGAAATATATCCGAACCTTATGGATAACTACCGAAAACTTCTTCCCGCATCCGACGATAATTTTGAAGCAGAGCTTGACTACGATTTGGACGACGAGGATAAAATAATCATTGATTTTCTCAAAAGCTGCGGTGAAGCTCAATTTCCAGATACCATATCCGAAAATTGCAATCTGCCCATAAGCACAGTTTCAAGCAAACTTACAATGCTTATGCTCGGCGGTATACTTTCCCAAGAAGCAGGAAATAAATATTCACTGACAAGGAGGTAAATTAACTTGGCAAAGACAAAAACCGAAACAAAGAAAAAGACATTGGTAATTGTTGAGTCTCCGGCAAAGGCTTCAACAATCAAGAAATACTTGGGTGCAAACTATAATGTTGTTGCATCAATGGGACATCTTCGTGACCTTCCCAAAAGTCAGATTGGAATTGATATCGAAAACGATTTTGAACCTCATTATATTACCATTCGAGGAAAAGGCGACCTTATCGCAAAGCTTAAGCGTGATGCAAATAATTCCGCAAAAGTTTTCCTCGCAGCCGATCCTGACCGTGAAGGAGAAGCCATTTCTTGGCACCTTGCCACAATTCTCGGTATAGACAATGACGCTCTGTGCCGCATTACATTTAACGAAATAACAAAAACCGCCGTTAAGGAAGCGATATCTTCCCCCAGGACAATTGACCTTGATTTGGTGGACTCTCAGCAGGCTCGCCGTATTCTCGACAGAATAGTGGGTTATAAAATCAGCCCTCTCCTTTGGAAAAAGGTAAAAAAAGGTCTAAGTGCCGGCCGTGTTCAATCGGTTGTTACCAAGCTTATCGTTGACCGTGAACGGGAAATTAACGCCTTTGTGGAGGAGGAATATTGGACAATTGATGTAAAGCTTGCCAACAATAAAGGCAAAACACCGTTTATAGCCAAATATTACGGTCCTATCGGCAAAAAGAAAACCACCATAAAGGATGAACAATCTGCAAATGCTATTGCTCAAGAACTTAAAACCGCCTCTTATAAGGCAGATTCCGTTCAAAAAAATCAAAAGCTGCGCAGCCCCGCCCCTCCTTTTACCACAAGCACGCTGCAACAGGAAGCTTCAAGAAAATTGGGCTTTACCACCAAACGAACTATGGTTGCGGCTCAGCAGCTCTATGAAGGTGTTGCAATTAAGGGCGCCGGCACCGTCGGTCTTATAACATATATGAGAACCGACTCTTTAAGAATTTCCTCTATGGCACAAAACGAGTGCAGAAATTACATTCAAACAGCTTACGGCGATGAGTATTTGCCGAAATCACCAAGAGTTTACCGTTCAAAAAAGAATATTCAGGATGCGCACGAAGCAATCCGCCCCACTTCCATGCAGTTTAATCCCGAAACGATTAAAGACTCTTTGAAGCCCGATATGTATAAGCTTTACAAACTGATTTGGAACAGATTTTTGGCAAGTCAGATGTCGAGTGCGATTTTGGATACCGTTAAAATTGATATTTCGGCAGACAACAAACATCATTTGGTTGCTACCGGTTCAATTACAAAATTTGACGGTTTTACAGCGGTTTATGTGGAGGGTAAAGACTTTGAAGAAGAAAAAGAAGGAAAAATTCCCTCCGTTGAAGAAGGCGAGGCACTCTCCTTTAAAGACCTTGCCTCAAAGCAACATTTCACTCAGCCTCCTCTTCGCTATACCGAAGCATCTTTGGTTAAAGCCATGGAAGAAAACGGAATCGGTAGACCGAGTACTTACAATCCTACCATTATCACCATTACAGGCAGAGGGTATGTGGCACGAGAGGGAAAAAGCCTTTATCCCACAGAGCTTGGCAATATTGTGACCGAGCTTATGGAAAATAATTTTGAAGACATTGTGGATGTCGGCTTTACTGCCGATATGGAAGAAAAATTGGATAAAATCGAAGATGGAGACTCCAAGTGGGTTGATGTTATTCGTGATTTTTACAATCCCTTTGCAAAAACCCTTGCCGATGCGGAAGAAAAAATCGGAAATATTGAAATTGCAGACGAAGTTTCCGAAATTCCCTGTGAAAAGTGCGGCAGAATGATGGTTTACAAACAAGGTCGTTTCGGTAAATTTCTGGCTTGTCCCGGATATCCCGAATGTAAAAACACAAAATCAATAACTCCCGAGCTTTCCGTTCCTTGTCCAAACTGTCAAGGAAAAGTATTTGTTCGCAAGTCCAAAAAAGGCGCAACATACTATACCTGTGAAAATGGCACGGATTGCTTTATTTCTTGGGACGAGCCTACAGACCAAAAGTGTCCCCAATGCGGAAGCCTCTTAATGAAGCGCCGTCCGTTCCGAGGCAGAGGCCCTATAAAATATGTGTGTTTCAATGAAAATTGCGAGTTTGAAAACACCCCTTCAAAAAATAAAAAGTAGTTGCATTTTAAATTTAAGTATGATACAATATAATTGATACTATTGTATCATACTTTTTACTTTAAAGGAGTTGCAAAATGAAAAAGTTAGTTAGTTTTATTCTCTGTGCGGCAATGCTTCTTTGCGTTCCGGTTATGGCTTCGAATACGCAAAGCAACAACTTGTCGCCAAAGAAAACCGATGATGTTATTACTTCGGTATTTTTCGCATCGGATGCACAGTTTTATCAGTCCTTTACCAGACAATTGTTTGGCAACAATACTCTCACCTCTTGTCAACCGGTAGTTGCAAGGCTTATAAGCCTTGCAAAAGAGGGAGGCCACGATATTGAAACTTTTGTTTTTGGTGGTGACTATACCCAAAACGAGAGTTCTCTTGATATGACCGACGAAAAAAACAAGGAAATTTTCGGCAGCACAAGAGGCTGGCATTACGGAAACAATCCCAAATATACCTTGGCTTATATCAAGGAAACGATTAACAACTATTTCTCGCCCGGAAGCGATAATATAATATTTCTTCAAGGAAATCACGAACCCGATATAACCGATGATAAAGATTACGGTCTTTCGCCGATGGGCGCTTACGAATTTGATGATTACATCGTATATGTTTTAAACGACCAAGATGCGGCAGGTCCCCGTCCGAGATGTCAAGACATTTCTTCCGAAATTGCCATCGATAGCGATACCAATTTACCCACCGTTTCAAAAATCGAAAATCCGACGGAACTTGTTGCCGCCAACGCAAAAACTCTTAACACATACCTTAAAAATCTTATAAAGAGCGGCGATACACGACCTGTTTTTATAGCATCGCATCAACCCCTTTATTCTGAAAGATATTCCGATTATAACGGAAACGCAAAGCTAATCTTCGATGCAATCAACGGTCCTGCGGAAGAACTTGATATTATTTTCTTCTTCGGTCACACTCATCAAAAAGTTGACAATATCGGCGGCGGACTTTCATATGTTGCAAAGGGTGATACTCTTAAAGTGTGTAACAACCCCAATTTAGGTTCAAGTGATACCCTTACATATTATAACGGTCAGCTCAACTTCACTTATATGAATTTTGGTCATCTTGCTCGTTACAGCGGAACCAACGAGGTGCTTTCCTCTACCGTTATCGATATCACGAAGGACAACCTTATTTTAACCCGCTACAGAGGAAAAGACGAGTCAACCGCCGCAAAGGATTGCGTGCTGGCTACATATACAATTCCTCGTGTAAACCCTGCCGAAACAATCCCCTCAAAAATTACGGGAACAGTTGACGCAAACGGAGAAACAAAAGTTTTATCTGTCGGAGAAAATGTTACGATTTCAAAAGACGGCGTTCTCAAAAACGCTACAATTGACGCCACTAACGGCTTTGTGGATTTCGGCGGGCTCATTCTTACCGGAAAGATAAATTTCAACCAAAACGGCAAAATAAGCGTTAATAAAGGAAATACTATCAAGATTGTGGACGGAACAACAAATACTTTCCTCCAAAAGAAAACCTTAACCACCGACAATGACTCTTATACAATGACCATCACCAACTATCAAAGCGGTCTTTCAGACGAGATAACCTTTAATTTTGACCCGATATACGAAGGTGATGTAATGTTCAGAGCCAATATCACCAATGTTCCCGAAGACGCAACGCTTTCGGCATCTTACAAATAAGGAGGTCTTTTGAAATGAAAACATACGAAAAACCTGTTTTGGAAACAATAAATTTTGATTCCGTGGATATTATCACATCAAGTATATCGATGGATGATATTATCGATAATTCATCTCCGTCGCAAAATGCGACCGTGAATTTTGACGAATTAAACCTTTAATACGGTGTAAATTAAAAACACGCATATTGTTTTTACAATATGCGTGTTTTTTGATAAAGATAAAACGGATGTGAAAGCGAAGCTTTTACATCCGTTTTATAGGTTAAATTAGTTGTTTCCGCCAGCCATCGCAGCAACTTCAGCCGCAAAGTCATCAGCTTTCTTTTCAAGGCCTTCGCCTTTTTCAAAGCGTGCAAACTTAACAATTTCAATTGTAGTGCCAAGTTCTTTTGCAACGCCGTCCAAGAATTTCTTAACATCCATATCGGGATCTTTAACAAAAGCCTGATCAACCAAGCAAATTTCCTTATAGAACTTCTTGATTCTGCCAACAACCATTTTTTCAACGATTGCTTCCGGCTTTCCTTCTTCAAGAGCCTGAGCGGTCAAGATTTTCTTTTCGTTCTCAACTTCTTCAGCGGGAACTTCGTCTTCCTTTACATATTTGGGGAAAGAAGCCGCAACCTGAAGAGCAATATCGTGAGCCGCATTCTTAAATGTATCGGTGTCAGCCTTTGACTCGTCACCAAGCTTAAAGTTAACCAATACGCCAATTTTACCACCGCCATGAACATAAGCTGTGTTAACACCTTCGTATCTTGCGAAACGACGAAGATTCATATTCTCGCCGATTGTAGCGATTTTTTCCGTAAGAGCATCACCAACCGTCTGACCGTCATAAAGAGCTGTAGCTTTAAGAGCTTCAACATCAGCCGGATTGTTGTCTGCAATACACTTTGCAACATCATGAACAAACGCCTGGAAATCAGCATTCTTTGCAACAAAGTCTGTTTCTGTGTTTATTTCAACCACAACACCTGTGTTATCGAAAAGTGTTGCTTCAACAAGACCTTCCGCCGCAATTCTGCCTGCCTTTTTAGCAGCAGTTGCAAGACCTTTTTCACGGAGAAATTCAACAGCTTTATCCATATCGCCGTCTGTTTCCGTTAAAGCCTTTTTACAATCCATCATACCGCAGTTTGTCATTTCTCTGAGAGTTTTAACATCCTGTGCTGTAAATGCCATTATATATCACTCGCTTTCGTAAAATTTCAAATTTAAAAATTACTGTTCGTCAAGCATATCAAGAGAAACATCTTCCTTGATATCTTCAGCTTCATTTACAGGAGCAAATTCTTCGCCCTGTCTGCCTTCAATGATAGCATTACCGATTGTTGAAACAATAAGCTTAACCGCACGGATAGCATCATCGTTACCGGGAATCGGGTAATCAGCTTCTTCCGGATCACAGTTTGTATCAACGATTGCGATAACCGGAATACCAAGCTTCTTAGCTTCCAAAATAGCATTCTTTTCTTTTCTGGGGTCA